>JASFYZ010000143.1:0-19175 GCA_045046665.1 Desulfobacterium sp. | reverse complement strand
GATTGATTTTTTTTTGAATCATTATCCTGGTTCCATCATAAACTTTTCAATCTGAAAAATTGGGGTGCTCAATGGGATTAAGCGCTGAGGCCATGTTTTTTGAGCTTTCTGAATACCTGGGACTGGGTCATGTGAAGTGCTGCGGCAATGCCCCGGGTGGTTTTAAATTCTTTCACCGCCCGGGAGAGCAGCTTTTTCTCATATGAAAGAATCTTGTCATTAAAAACATAGGAGCTGTTTTTCAATTCCAATGCACCGTCATGGGGGGGTGCTGAAATAGAATTGTCAAATTCCCCCTTATCAAATTGTTCAATGATGGCGGACTCTCCCATGACAACCGCTTTTTTAATCATGTTCTGAAGTTCACGAATGTTGCCGGGAAATGCATGGGCCTGGATGGCATTGAGGCTGCGAGGGGAGAGTTTTTGTTGGAGATCGTATTCCTTGTTATATTTATTAAGGAAAAAAAATATCAAACCCGGAATATCTTCCACACGCTCCCGCAGGGGGGGGATGGTGATGGCAAAGGTGTTTAATCTGAAGTAGAGGTCTTGGCGGAATTTTTGATGTTTTATCTGATCAACAAGCTTAACATTGGTGGCGGCAATCACGGTGCAGTCTATTTTAATGGGTGTCAAACCGCCGATGTGAAGTACTTCTTTATCTTCGATGCATTTTAACAGTTTGGCCTGCATGGGAAGGGTCATCTCTCCGATTTCATCCAGAAACAGGGTTCCCCCCCGGGCCATCTCAAAAAGTCCTATTTTCCCCTTTTCCCCGGCACCGGTAAAGGCTCCTTTTTCATACCCGAAAAGCTCCGCTTCAATGAGAGATTCAGGAAGAGCCGCACAGTTGATCTGTACAAACGGTCCTTTATTTTTGCGGGAATGGATGAATTTGGCCAGCAATCCCTTGCCAGTACCGGATTCACCCATGATAAGGATATTGGAAATTTTCAGGTTGGCAAGTTTCTGACATGTCAGCAGTATATGCTGCATCTCCTTACTTTCCGCCACAATTTCCTGTTCCTTGAGCTCCCTGAGGTTGAGCTGTGTCAGTTCATCCTTTATTTGTTTACTCTCAAGACGCATCAGTTCCAGCTCTTCATGGAGATCGTTGAGCTGGGTCATATCCCGTTCATTGGTGATGACCATGGAAATGGAACCGTCATCATCAAATACTGGTGTGCCGGTGACCAGGAGCCGCTTCTTGGTTTTTGCCGTGTTCTGGATGATATTGACCTGACATTTACGATTGAGCACCTCCCGGGTGACAGATCGGTCCATCATGCCTTTGTTAACCAGGTCGTCGATTTGTTTGCCGATCACCTTCTCAGAAGTGATGCCAAGGAGCTTTTCCGTGGCTTGATTGATGCGAAGCACAACCCCCTGACCGTCACAGATCCAGATACTTTCAGACGATGCATTGAGGATGGTTTTCAATTGTCTGTTGGTTTTTTGTAGATTTTCGGTTTGTTTTTTAAAGTTTTCTTCAAGTTCTTTTTCATGGGCCAGGTGCGCCATTTGCTCTTTTTTCTTGGCAGAGATGTCCTGTAAGACAGTGACCATGGCAATGACTTGCCTGGCTTCGTTTAAAACCGGTGATGAATTCACCAAGACATGTGTTTTTGCGCCACCGGGTTGTTGAACAATGGCCTCAAAATCCTTGGCCACCACATGGGTTTCGGATTTCAAGTGTGAATAAAACATATTGTTGTAGATGACTTTTTCATTGGGATAGAAAAATTTTCCACCGACGTCAAAAAAAAGTTCTCTAAAGGAGGTGTTTTCCAAAGGGGCGTGTTCCAGGCCCAGAATTCGTGATAATTCACTGTTGATGCACACCACCTGGTTGTCTGGTTGACGGGTGATCAGAACACCCACCAGCATTTGTTCCATTGCGGTATTAAGAATTTTAAGGGTTTTTAAAGAATTCATCTGTGGTGATTTATCCCCATGGAAGAATGGCAGGTTATGGAAGCATTTTTAACCCAAGGATGTAGTATAAATCCGGCCTTCTTCATATAATCTCAAAAGTAGTTTACAGTCTTTTGGGAAAAGCTCTTGCAAATGTGGAATGATCAAAAAAAATATAAAATACTGTTGAAGGATGCCATAAATCCCCTTGCTTTGCAAAATATTTAGTTTTGATCATGTTGATGCCTTATTGACAGATTCCCCCATAAAGCCCCAGTCCATAGGCAACGCTGGTAAATGCATCGGCTGTGCGTATTTTATCTTCCCCCACGCGTTGTTCAAACAATCTGCGGATCAGGGGAATATAGGAAGAGCCACCAGTTAAAAAAACCACATCAATATCTTCGGCCGTTAAATTGGCATTCCTTAATGTTGAATCAATACAGGTATTGATGGCATTTATTTTTTCGTGGATAAATCCTTCAAATTCATTCCGAGATATTAACTCATCAATGCAGATATCATAATCATTAAAGTATATCTGGGATGAATCTCCATGGGACAATTCGCATTTTGATTTTTCAATGGACTGGAAGAGCAGATATCCATAATTGGCTTCAATGAGGTTCTCCAGGTTTTCCAGAAGCTTTTGATCTTTAAGCGCCGCATTTACCTTAAGTTCTTTGATATTTTTCAGTGTACTGGGTAACCGAAGCTGGGGAATGAGATGCCATTGGGTGAGCTTTTTGATGACAATGGGGGAAAGCCCGAAAAAATTGTCGCTCCAAATGGATTTCGCCTGTACATTTTTCCCATAATAAGTTGCTACTTTTTCCCGCATTATTTGAGAATCAAAAACATCCCCCCCAATATAGACACCCCCCACGGAGAGAATGTCCTTTTCTCTCTGGGTCTTATTATGGCCTTTGTTGCCTGCTTTATGGATGGTAAAGTCTGAACTGCCGCCCCCAAAATCTCCCACCAGTACCAATTGCTCTTTTCCGGCCTCAATGGTGTTTTCGTAGGCAAGGGCCGCCGCAATGGGTTCCAATTGAAATGAGATGTTTTTAAACCCAGCCAGTTTTGCCGCCCTGATCAGGCGATCCTGGGCAAGCTGATCCCTTTCTGGATCTTCGGAAAAAATTACCGGGCGTCCTAAAACCAGATCAGACACCTCCTGTTTAATAATCTCCTCCCCCCGTTCTTTCATGACTTTGAGGAATATGGCAATCAAAGCCTCCAGGGTGTACTGTTGGCCATAAATGGAAGTTTTATCAAATTCTTTGTTGGGAAGAAATGTCTTGATGGACTGGATATAGCGACCATCTGCTTCATTTTCTATGTATTTTTGAACCCCTTCATGCCCGACATAGGCGTTTGCTCGGCCACGCTCTTTTAAAAAATATAAAATGGATTTTAACGAATTGGAAATGGGGTTTTCCCTGTCCACATTCAATAATTTTACATTGCCGTCAATGTTCACGGATAATGCTGAGTTGGATGTTCCAAAATCAATACCAAATATGGCAGACATGTATTAACTGCTCCCTGTAAATTCTTTATATATATATTTTGGGGTTTTGCCCCTGTCTATTCAAAGCGGAATAACATATATGAAAATAAAGGGTGTGTATATAAAAATATGGATACATATCGATTTTTGGGTACCCACTTAAGGCGGGACAGCCTTTAAAGTCAAGGTTCTCAGGAATCCTTAATTTGGGGCATGTGAGCAATTTGTCCACATAAAAAGCCTTAAAAATATCCCGGATTAAGTGGGTAGCCCGATTTTTTATCCTTGGGGAAACTGGCGGCAGTATTCATACAACGCCATGTTGGCTGCAGAAGCTGCATTATAACTATGGGGCATTCCCCATACTGGGATTTCAATGACATCATCCAGCTGGCTCAAGATTTCATCTTTGATTCCAAGGCGCTCGTTTCCTATCACCAGGACGGTCCGACGCTCAAAGGAAAAATGGTGTATATTCTGGGAGTTGGATGTTTGTTCTATCCCAACGATGCGATAACCGTCTTGTTTTAATTTTTTAAGCACAGGGGACAAAGAGCGGTGGGTGGAGACACAAAGCTCTGAGGTTGCATCCCGGGCAATTTTGGAAATCAAGGAGGCGTTTCCGCAGATAATCATTTTCCCCACGGCACAGGCACTGGCCGTGCGGGCGATCTGGGAGATATTGACGTTGCTGCGCATGGGTACACAGGCAACAATTAACTCCCGGGGCTGGGTTAACTGGGTGGGGAATTTATGGCGTTGGTGGACAAACTCGCTCATGATTAATTTCTGTCCTCCTGGTTTTTTTTGATGGCAGCATCCATGCTGTTTTTATCATAAAACACGGAATCAAGGTAAAGCCCCGACGCAGGGGCCGTGCCCGGTGCGGCCTTGCGGTCTTTTGCTTTTATAATACGGGGAATATCCTTGATTTGTGTCCTTCCTTCCCCGACCTTGACCAGTGCACGAATAATGTTTCGGACCATTTTGTATAAAAAACCGTCTGCTATAATTGAGAAACTTAAAACAGCGTCATCTTGCCTGAGATTAAGGGCGTGCACCGTTCGTATGGTGGTGGCTCTCTTATAATTGGGAACTTTGGCAAAGGACGCATAATCCATCATGCCCACAAAAAAAGGACAGGCCTTTTGCATGGCCCCTACATCCAGTTTTTCAGGGATGTACCACACTTTTCCGTCCATTTCAGGGGGTAAACCCAATTGATTCCAGATTCTATAGCGGTAGCACTTGCCCTGGGCAGATTCCCTTGCATGAAAATCATCAGTCACCTTTTGAAAGTGGGTGATTTCAATGGTTTTATCAAGGGCAGCATTAAGGCTCATCAGGGCTTTTTTTTCATCAATATCCCTTGGAAGATGAATCGTCGCCACCTGGCCCAACGCATGGGTCCCGCGATCGGTACGTCCAGACCCCTCCACATTGCATCGCAACCCAAAGTAGTCTGTCACCGCATTTTCCAATGCCCATTGGATGGTTGGTTTGTCTTTATGGCGCTGCCATCCGTAGTATTGTTGTCCATCATAACGGATATCCATTCTATAATTGGCAAAGGTTACTTCTTTTGGTGTAGAAAGTTGTGAATCTGTCATTAAACAATATATCCAAAAGTTGAGGCGCTCACGCGCAGTCAAAGTCACACAACAAATGTCATTGAAACCATTATCCAATGCCAGAGAAAAGCCTGGGGCATGGTTGTGTGTGCCCGGTATGGGGGGGGAGTGCAGCAAGTCCCCCATATATGAGTCATGTTAACATGGCCACTGCTAACACAAGTAGTAGTCGAAAACAAGGCCGGGACCGTGAGGGTGGCTTACCCGATTGGAAGCCCATACAGCACTCAGATGTTTCCTGACTTTGGGCGGTACTTTTTTTATAATATTCATGTTATATGTCATAGCATTACAGATATTGAAAGTACAGAATCATCACGAAAGCTTATTGAAAATACCCCGACCCGTGGGATTTTAAGCCGTGCCCGGGAATTGCTGATGATCTAAAATTGTCTTTACATTTTATCCTGACATGGGGTTAAAACTGAATTTGATTTGTACAATTAAATAAGGTAAGGTTCTTTTGTTCGGATAAGATAACCCAAGCTCATTATTTTTGATAATTTTTTGAAATAATTATCATCAAGGCGTTTAGTTGTAATGTTCAGATTCAATGATTTCAATGGGGCGGTAGATGTTGATACAAGATACACACAGCGCTTATGAGTGACGGGAAAATAAACATAAGGAGCTTTATATAAATGATAAACAGCCAGCGATTGTCACACAATTTTACTCGGTTTGTCCAGATAGACTCCGTTTCCAGGGAAGAAGCCGAAATTGCCACTATTTTGAAAGCCATGTTGGAAGAGCGGGGGGGCACCGTTCTCATGGACAATGCCGGCGAGATGATTGGCGGTAACTGCGGAAACCTGGTGGCAAAGTTTAAGGGTACCGTGGATGCCGAACCCCTCCTTCTTTCCGGGCACATGGATACGGTGGAGCCGGGCAGGGGGATTAAAGTGGTGTTTGAAAATGGGGTTTTCACAAGTGATGGCACCACCATACTGGGGTCTGATGATAAATCGGCCCTGGCCATTATTTTTGAAGTTTTGGATGTGATCCAGGAAAAGAATTTGCCCCATCCCCCCATTGAAGTGGTGTTCACCGTTGCCGAAGAGGTGGGGCTTCTGGGGGCAAAGGCCTTTGATCTTTCCATGATTGACGCAAAGATCGGATATATTCTGGATTCCACGGACCGGGACGGCATTGTCACCCGGGCCCCGGCCGCCAATCGATTCACCGTAAAAATTTATGGCAAGGATGCCCATGCCGGGGCATTTCCTGAAAACGGCATCAATGCTATTTCCGTGGCAGCCAAAGCCATTTCCGGGCTTCACCTTGGCAGAATTGATTCGGAAACCACCTGTAATATCGGGCTGATCAAAGGGGGAAAAGCCACCAATATTGTGCCGGATCTGGTGACGGTGCATGGTGAAGTCAGAAGCCATGATGAGTCAAAGTTGAAAACAGTTACAGAAACCATTCTTAATGCCTTTCATGTCACGGCCGATGATTTCAAGGGAAATCATGGTGATCTTCCCCGGGTGGAGATTGATCTGGAACAAGATTTTCCTGCCACCCATGTCCCGGATGATCACATTGTGGTTAAACTTGCCTGCAAGGCTGCGGAAAATATGGGGAAAAAAATGGCCATTAAAACCATTGGCGGCGGTGCCGATGCCAATATTTTTTTTGGCAAGGGAGTTGTCACGGGGGTTCTTTGTACGGGTATGACCGATGTGCACACCGTGCGGGAATCCATAAAACTTGAAGATATGGTGGGCACAGCGGATGTGCTTTTGGAAATTATTCGCATCCACAGCGCAGGAGAAATTAAATAACTCATGATTGCCTATTTTGATATTTTTTCCGGTATCAGTGGAGATATGACCCTGGGTGCCTTTGTGGATCTGGGGGTACCCTTGGAATGGTTGAAAAAACAACTCACTGCCATGCCCCTTTCGGGATTTGACATTGGCTGTCAGGATAAATGGTGCAACGGCATTAAAGCCGCTGATATCATGGTGACTGAGAATGAGTCGGTTCATCCTAAAACTTACCGGGATATACGTTCCCTGATCTCCGGGGCACCCTTTTCCCAACGGGTCATAGAGCAGAGCCTTACGGCTTTTAAAAAAATTGCGGTGGCTGAATCCCGCATCCATGGGGCAGACCTGGAATCGGTTCACTTCCATGAGGTGGGTGGCATTGATGCCCTGGTGGATATTGTGGGCTCCTTTCTGTGTGCGGAGTACCTTGGCATTACCCGGGTTCATGCTTCTTGCATTCCTCTGGGGCGGGGGTTTATTTCGTGTAGCCACGGTGTCATCCCCGTGCCTGCCCCGGCTACCTTGGCCATTTTAAAAGGGGTTCCGGTGAGGGCCTCGGGCATTAATATGGAGATTGTCACCCCCACCGGTGCCGCTATTATTACCACCCTTGCCCAAGAATTTGGTGCCATGCCCGACATGGTTGTGGACGGTGTGGGGTATGGTTCTGGTAAACAAAAATCAGACACGGGCATTCCCAATCTGCTTCGCATCATCATAGGAAAACCTCTGGCCTCTGGGGATAGCTCTTTTCTTAAAAAAGAGACGGTGTGGGTGGTGGAAACCACCATTGATGATATGAATCCCGAGGTGTCCGGGTATCTCATGGACAAATTGTTTGAGGCCGGGGCCCTGGATGTGTGCCATATTCCGTTGCAGATGAAAAAAAACAGACCCGGAACGCGGCTGGAGGTGATTTGTCACGAGGACCGGTTAAATGATTTAATGAACTTGATTTTAACCCAGAGTTCTTCCACCGGGGTGCGGTTTCATAAGGTTCAACGGGGGGTGCTGCACCGTGAGATCGTGGAGGTGCCCACCTGCTTTGGCATAATGAAGGCCAAAAAAATTGTTGACCCCACCGGGGCCGTGCGCATTGTTCCAGAGTACGAGGTGTGCCGCAGGGTGGCTGAAGAAAAAAAAATACCTTTGCGGGATGTTTACACAAAGGTTCTTGTCAGTGTACAGGAAATGGCCATGAATGTTTCTGGTGCGGATCATGATAAGGCCCATGATTTCCACCATGGCGGTTCCAAGAATTTTCAAATGGACCATGGCTCGAGTCCTTCATTGGGTCAGGGTCACTATCATGACCATGACCATCCACATATTCAGGGGCTGTGCCATGACCACGATCATTCACATGGCCAGAACCAACACCATGATCATGGGAAAAAACAATAACACTCAACAGAGAGTTTGGGTGTTTCGGTTTTTTGATATTGTAAAACCGTTTCCAATAAGATATTTTGGCATTCTTCAAAAGTACTTTACACTTTTTTAGAGCAATCCCCATTTGCAGGGGCTTTTTCCCAAAAGACTGTAAAGTATTTTTGGGGCCATATGAAGGATGCCGATATTTTGAACGACAATTTTCCGAAGGGGCTGGCGTGGTGCTGGATGATATTTTTGCCGGGCTTTATACCGGGGTTGTTTTGCGACTCTTTTTTTGATAAAAAATAATATTTACACAATATTGGGGCTGGGAGATAAAATAGATGCTTGAAGCAACGGAAAAAGAAAAAGCCGTAAAATCGGCAATGAGTCAAATTGAACGGCAGTTTGGGAAAGGTGCCATCATGAAACTGGGCGCAAGGGAAATCCAGGTAGTACCGGTGATTCCATCGGGCTCCCTTGCCCTGGACAAAGCCCTTGGGGTGGGAGGATATCCCCGGGGCCGTGTGATTGAAATTTATGGTCCTGAATCTTCGGGTAAAACCACCCTGGCCCTCCATGCCGTGGCCGAGTCCCAGAAACAGGGCGGTATTGTCGCATTCATCGATGCTGAGCATGCTCTCGATGTCGCCTACTCCAGGAAACTTGGGGTGAATTGTGATGAATTGCTGATTTCACAGCCAGATACCGGTGAGCAGGCCCTGGAGATCGCAGACATGCTGGTGAGAAGTGGTGCCATTGATGTTATTGTTGTGGACTCCGTGGCGGCCCTGGTCCCCCGGGCAGAAATTGAAGGGGAGATGGGGGATTCCCACATGGGGCTCCAGGCACGGCTCATGTCCCAGGCGTTGAGAAAATTAACAGCCACCATGTCCAAAACCAATACCACGATTATTTTCATCAATCAGATTCGCATGAAAATTGGTGTGGTGTATGGCAATCCTGAAACCACCACTGGTGGTAATGCCCTTAAATTTTACGCATCGGTGAGGCTGGAGATTAGAAAGGCAACTGCCATTAAAGAGGGGCAGGACGTCATGGGCAACCGCACCAAGGTAAAGGTTGTTAAAAATAAATTGGCCCCTCCGTTTAAGACCGTGGAGTTTGACCTTATGTATGGAGAGGGTATTTCCAAAACCGGTGATCTGCTGGACATGGGGGTGGATCTGGAAATCATTGAAAAAAGCGGGGCCTGGTACTCTTTTGATGGGGAGCGCATTGGCCAGGGTCGGCAGAATGTTAAAGCATTTTTCCTGGATAATCCTGACCTGTTTGACAAAATTCAACTGCTGGTGCGGGAAAAACTTGGCATTGCCGTCAATGCCCCTGATGCTGCCGGAACAAAACCTGAAAAATAATACAATGGCATAATGCCGTCGGGGGATCTGCTGTCGGTATTTTCATATAAAATCCGCATGACAGGGCAGCCTGTCACAACGAGAAGATAGAAAATGGAACCATACCGCCCCGACAGCACCCAGTACCCATTAACTAATGCTTATAATGACATCATCTTAAATGGTGTTTCAAGGAAAACAGCTCAGGAGTACAAAATGACAGGTAAAGAAGCACGCAGAATATTTATTGAATATTTTAAAAAACATCATCACCAGGTCGTGAGGAGCTCCTCTCTTGTTCCCCAAGATGATCCGACACTTTTGTTCACCAACGCCGGTATGGTGCAGTTCAAGCGTGTATTTACCGGTGATGAAAAAAGAGACTACTCCCGGGCGGTTACCTCACAAAAATGTGTCCGAGCCGGTGGAAAGCACAACGATCTGGAAAATGTGGGTTACACGGCCCGGCATCATACCTTTTTTGAAATGCTGGGAAATTTTTCCTTTGGCGACTATTTTAAAAAAGAAGCCCTGGAGTTTGGCTGGGATCTGTTAACCAATGGATATGGGCTGGATCCTTCAAAGCTCTGGGTTTCTGTTTATCTGGACGATGATGAAGCCTATAACCTGTGGCGGGATCACATCGGTGTTCCCGAAGATCGTATTGTACGTCTGGGTGAAGAGGACAACTTCTGGTCCATGGGGGACACCGGCCCCTGCGGGCCCTGTAGTGAGATCCACATTGACCGGGGAGAGGTCTTTGGGTGTGATAATCCCAATTGCGCTGTGGGATGTGAATGCGATCGTTACCTTGAACTGTGGAATCTGGTGTTCATGCAGTATGAAAGGGACGAGACCGGCACCATGACCCCCCTTCCCAAACCCAGTATTGACACAGGGCTTGGACTGGAACGCATTGTGTCTGTACTCCAGGATGTGCCCACCAATTATGACACAGATTTGTTTGTGCCCATCATGGAAACCGTTGAAAAACTCACGGGCAAGAAAAAAACCGATTCCCGGGAAATTGAGGTGGCCATGAAGGTCATTGCCGACCATAGCCGGGCATCGGCCTTTCTTATTTCCGATGGTATCCTTCCCTCCAACGAGGGCCGGGGATATGTGCTGCGCCGCATCATGCGCAGGGCCATCCGTTATGGGCGTCACATTGGTTTGACCCGCCCCTTTCTCCATGAAACCGTTACCACGGTGTTTGACCTTATGGATGAGGCCTATCCTGAATTAAAAGAATCCTCTGCTTTTATTTTAAATGTGGTGAAAAATGAGGAGATAAAATTTTCTGAAACCCTGGACATGGGCTTAAAGCTTCTTAAGACCACCATTCAGGAGCTGGAACAGGAGAATAAAAAAGAAATTCCCGGAAATCTTATTTTCATGCTCTATGATACCTATGGGTTCCCCGTGGACATCATCTCCGATGTGATCAAGGAGACGGACATCACCCTGGATTTGGATGGGTATGAAGCGGCCATGGCGGATCAGCGGGCAAGATCCAAAAGTTCAAAAACCTTTGCTGGCGTGGGGGAAGCTTATAAAACCCTCACCTCCCAGGGCATTCGCACCGGATTCACCGGGTATGATGAGCTGGAGACCCGTTCCAAAGCGCTTCTTCTGGTAAAAGAGGGAAAACAGGTGGCTTCGGTGACCGCTGGAGACCCGGTGGAAATTGTCACCGAAAATACCCCTTTTTATGCCGAGGCCGGTGGCCAGGCCGGTGATGCTGGCTGGATTCAGGCAGACAAGGGTCGGGTAAAAATTTACAATACCATTGCCGATCCGTCGGGGCTTCGTATTCACCAGGGCAGGGTGGAAGAGGGGACCCTTACTGCCGACATAGAACTGCTTTTGACGGTGGATAAAGAACAGCGCTCCCTGACAGCCCAGAATCATTCGGCTACCCACCTGCTCCATGCAGGGCTTAGAAAGGTATTGGGGGATCATGTCAAACAGTCGGGCTCCCTTGTGACCAGTGAGCGACTTCGGTTTGACTTTACCCATTTTTCTGCCATTTCCAGGGAAGAAATCAATGCCATTGAGGAAAATGTCAATGCATACATCCGGGAAAATGCATCGGTGACCACCACGGAAATGACCATGGATGAGGCCGTAAAATCCGGTGCCACCGCCCTTTTTGAAGAAAAATATGGGGACCGAGTCCGGGTGCTTTCCATGGGGAATTTTTCCCGGGAGCTGTGCGGCGGTACCCACACCGACAAAACAGGGAATATCGGTTTTTTCAAGATTATTTCAGAGGGGGGCATTGCCTCCGGTATAAGGCGAATCGAGGCATTGACCGGCCCCAAGGCATTGGACTATGTGCACCAGAGCATGGCACTTATCCATGATGTTGCCACAGCTGTGAAATCCTCCAGGGAAGATTTGTTATCAAAGGTGGAAACCCTGGTGGCAGATAAAAAGGCAGCGGACAAGGAGGTTATCTCCCTTAAGGCAAAAATTGCATCTAAATCCGTTGACAGCATGGACGATGATATTCGCCTGATCAACGGAGTTAAGGTGCTGGCCAAAAAGGTTGAGGTGGAAAATCCTTCCCAGATGCGGGATCTGGCCGATAAGTTCAAGCTTAAAATTGGCTCTGGTGTGGTGCTTCTGGGGGCTGAATCCAATGGAAAAGCCTTGTTGATTTGCGTGGTCACCAAGGATATGACAAAAGTTTTCCATGCAGGTAACATCGTTAAAACTGCCGCTGGTATTGTGGGCGGTGGCGGTGGTGGCAGGCCGGATATGGCCCAGGCCGGTGGATCTAAACCGGAACATCTGGCAGATGCTCTGGAATCAATCTATGCTGCGGCAAAATAACCGTAAATATTCGGCCAGCACCCCATATTCACCTATTTTGGCCTATTCACATAGCATTAGTATGCTACGCAGTCCCAAATACGCGAATATGGGGCACTGGCCAAACATTTACATTACCAACCCGAATATTTACAAATAACTGATGAAAGGGTTTTGTATAAAAATGCGGTTAAGTAATAACCAGGCGTTCATTTTTTGTCTTTATTGTGGGCAAACCCGGGTGACAAATCAGGTCTGCCCGTGGCCGTTATTGCATCCATGACCGCTTATTTTATCAGACGTCTTTTTCTGGTGATTCCCACCTTTGTGGGGATCACCATCATGGTGTTTGCCATCACCCGTTTTGTACCCGGGGGACCCATGGAGCGCATCATTGCCAATGCCCGGCAGATGCAGGCCATGGGACCGGGGGGGGGAGCCATGGCAGGCCCGGGTAGGGCCGGGGCCGGGCAACCGCTGTCCCAGGAGCAAATTGAAAAACTAAGGGTGTATTACGGTTTTGACAAACCGCTTCTGACAAGTTATGTGCTGTGGCTTGGCAAGGTACTCAAAGGCAATCTGGGCCGTTCTACAAGATATTACGATCCGGTGTGGGACATGATTAAAGAGAGAATTCCCATCTCTCTTTACTTTGGGATACTCACCACCTTGATTGTTTATGGGGTGTGCATTCCCCTCGGTATTGCCAAGGCCATTGGACACCGAAGCCATTTTGATAATTTTACCTCAATTATTATTTTCACGGGGTATGCCATCCCCGGCTGGGTGGCCGGGGTGATGATGCTGGTGCTTTTTTCCTCCAACATGGATCTTTTCCCCCTGGGGGGGCTGGTATCTGATTTTTTTCAGGAGATGACCCTGCTTGAAAAGTTCCGGGATATTTCCTGGCATACACTTTTGCCCCTGCTTGCCTACGTGCTTGGCTCCTTCACCGTCATGACCCTGTTGATGAAAAATACCCTCATGGATAATCTGGGGGCCGATTATGTCAGAACGGCTGTGGCCAAGGGGTTGTCCTTTAAACAGGCCGTATTTCGCCATGCCCTTAGAAACAGTCTGATTCCCATTGCCACCCATTTTGGTAATAACGTCTCCATCATTCTCATGGGCTCTTTTCTCATTGAAAAGGTGTTTAACATCAATGGCATGGGGCTGTTGGGGTATGAGTCTGTGGTGGACCGGGATTACCCCGTTGTCATGGGTATTCTGGTGATATCCTCCCTGCTGTTCATGCTGGGAAATATTTTGTCTGATATTTGTGTGGCCCTGGTGGACCCCCGGGTGAGGTTTAAATGAAAATTAATCCCCTGACCCGGAAGAAATGGAACCGTTTTGTCTCCATCAAAAGGGGTTTTTTTTCCTTTCTTCTCCTTCTGTTGTTTCTTTTTATCTCCATTTTTGCCGAGGTGTTCATTAACAGCAGGGCATTGGTGGTGCTATACCAGGGGAACTTTTATCTTCCTACCTATGGAGAGATGATTCCCGGCAGTACCTTTGGGCTGGGATATAACTATGAGACCAACTACCGTCAATTGAAACAAAAAATCGCAGTGGAGAAAAAATCAGGTAAAAATCAAAACGATTTTGTTCTCATGCCTCCGGTTCCTTATAATGCCTACGAAAATGATCTGAAAGAGGAAAGTTATCCCCCCTTTGCGCCTTCTTTAAAAGATCAACACTATTTTGGGACAGATAATGTGGGCCGGGATGTGCTGGCAAGGCTGGTGTATGGCTTTAGAACCGCCATGGGTTTTTCCCTGATTTTGCTTGTGTTGAACTATTCCGTGGGTATCAGTCTGGGTTGCTGTATGGGATATTTCGGGGGGAAATTTGATCTTATTTTTCAGCGTATTCTTGAGGTGTGGAGCAATATCCCTTTTTTATACGTGGTGATCATTGTCTCGTCCATCATTGTGCCTGATTTTATGATTTTACTTCTTATTATGGCCTTTTTTGGCTGGATAAACATGACCTGGGTCATGCGAACCATGACCTACCGGGAAAAAGAGCGTGAATATGTTCTGGCTGCCAGATCCCTGGGGGCCTCCCATGCCCGGATTATCTTTAAGCACATTATCCCCAACACCCTTTCCGTCATCGTCACCTATGCCCCATTTGCCATCTCTGGGGGAATCGTGGCATTGACGTCCCTGGATTATCTGGGGTTTGGGCTTCCTGCCCCCACTCCCAGCTGGGGAGAACTGCTCCAGCAGGGCTGGACCAATATGGATGCCTGGTGGATCTCCTCTTCTGTGGTGGGTGCCCTGGTTTTGACCCTTATGGTGGTGACCTTCACCGGTGAGGCCATCAGGGAAGCCTTTGACCCCAAGATGTACACCTTTTATTCTTGATTTTTGACATCAAAGCGTGGGTTCCCTCAATATTGGGCATCCTTCAAAAGTACTTTGCACTTTCTTTGATCATTTCCCATTTGTAGGGGCTTTTCCCAAAAGACTGTAAATTACTTTTGAGGTCATATGAAGGATGCACATATTTTGTGTTCATATCTTTTGGAAAAAATAAGCTGTCCATGGTGTTAGCGATTTTTATCGGGTGCCAATAATGTTGTATTTAGAAACCAGTCTTAAATAACTTGCCCATTTCAGAACATGCTACCGTTCAAGGATAGTGTTACCCATTTTTTAAATGGGTATGTTATTTCGGGCTTATCTCTTAATGAGAGGTTTTCTTGACAACAGGCAACTCCTTATCTATGTTATCAACATAGTAGCAACATTAAAGAGACGTCATGAAAATAGATCGTGATTAATCCATTTAGTGTTTTACAATAAAAGGAGGTGACCCATGACAACAATGGGAAAAATCCACAATTTTGACGGGTTCTCCAATGAGAGCGACAAAACCATCTTCAGTCTGGAAGAAAACTACGGTGCCCATCACTATGAACGGATTAACCTGGTGGTCCGGCATGCAAAAGGATGCTGGCTCACCGATGAGAAGGGGAAAAAATACCTGGACTGCCTGGCTGCCTATTCCGCGGCCAATCCCGGACACCACCATCCCACCATTACCAATGCAGTCATGGATGCCCTGATCGGTAACTATGCTTCGGTCCTGTCTAATGTGGTCTATACCGATCCCCTGGGTGTTTTTTTGTCAAAAACAGCAGGATTCGCCCCCCAGATGGCCCCACGGTTCGGCAATTACGGCAACAAAGTACTGCCGAAAAACGGCGGGGTTGAATCTGTTGAAACCGCCATAAAGGCAATGCGTTACTATGGATTTAAAGAAAAAGGGATTCCAGACGGAAAACAGGAAATTATCGTGTTCAACAATAATTTCCATGGCAGGACCATCAGTGTGGTCTCTTTTTCCTCCACCAAAAAATACAATCAGGGATTCGGTCCCCTGACCCCCGGCTTTGTCTCTGTGGTATTTGGTGATCTTGATGCGGTTAAAAAAGCCATTACGCCCAACACCTGCGGTATCCTGGTAGAACCCCTTCAGGGTGAGGGGGGCATGCTCATCCCGCCCAGGGGATTCCTCAAAGGCCTTCGAGAATTATCCGACCGGAATAATCTTCTCCTGATCTGTGACGAAATACAAGTGGGCATGGGCAGAACAGGCAAACGGTTCTGTTTTGAACACGAAGGTATCGTACCCGACGGTGTGATTCTCGGCAAAGCCCTGTCCGGCGGCTTGATTCCCCTGTCCGTATTCATCACCAATGCCCGTCTCATGGACATGATATTTTCCAAAGGGTCTGACGGCTCCACATTCGGTGGTTATCCCCTGGCCTGTGTGGCTGGCATTGCCTCCCTTAAAGTCTTTGAAGAAGAGGGCCTGGCAGAGCAGTCTGCCGAAAAAGGAAAAATCCTTAAAAAACGAATTCAAAATATCGGCGCCCGTTCCCCTTATGTTAAAGAAGTCCGTGGTCTTGGCCTTTTCATCGGTATTGAAGTCAAAGGGGGAAATGCCATGGAATTCTGCCATAAACTTCTGGGTTTGGGTCTGGTGGTCAACGACAGCCATGACCATACCATCCGGATATCCCCTCCCCTGGTTATCAACGACCGGGAAATGGATTTTATGGTAGAACGTCTGGAACAGGTACTGATTCCCTGATGCTTCAAGGTCTGACCCGCTATCTCCGCTCTATTTGTAGAAAAAAATTAGGTTCTGCTAACGCCTAAATGAGCTGGCATAAAAGCCGCCCACACTAACACTACAGCGACACTTTGAGTTGAAACCGAATATCAATTAATTTATTGTGGGTTGACTCATCATTAATCACGGTGAAATGGCCCGTATTTTATGCAAATCACGAAGTGTCGCTGTAGTGTTAGGGAGTTCATGATAATAGAACTACCCACTTTTGCATGGAGAACTCCGGGTAGTGGCGATGAAGTTCATTAGCATTGGGTATATTATTTCCCATGAATTCCCTTAGGGAGTCAGAACTTATTGATTTACCATTTATAGATCCCAGATGGCTATTATTTTATATCTTTTGCCTTGGTTAAACGGTAGATTAAAAACGTCTGAGTCCCTTATGGCTCTGGAGTATGGATAAGAAATTGTTTTTTTGTCAGTAACAGCCAGGTTGCTCCGCACAACAATCCAAATATAATATTGATCAAACCGATGATCTGCACAAGATTTCCCAAGTCAAGTGAAACGATAATTATTCCCAAACTCGCCATTATAGTTATAAATGAAGTCATAAGTGAATATTGCCAAGATATTTCTGTGTTGATGGGAGTTCCTTGGGGAAGTTCATAGCTGCCCACCGCCTAATACTTTGTACATTGTAACGAGATTACTCAAATAAGCCTGTTTGACTGTTACCGCAGTCTGCTCAGCAGCAAAAAGAGACCTCTGGGAATCCAGCACAGTCAAAAAGTTATCAATACCGTTTTGATATCTGGCACTGGACAGGTCATAGGTTATTCGAGTGGCCGTCACCAAGGCATCCTGGGCAGCCAATTGGTCCTTATATGTCCCCCTGGCAGCCAATTGATCGGCGACTTCCTTGAAAGCCACTTGAATCACGGCCTCATATTCTGCGGCAGCAATTTTTTCATTCACCCGGGCGACCTCAAGGCTCGCATTAAGGCCTTCCCGGTTAAATATCGGCATGGAAACCAAAGGGGCAAAATTCCAGGCATAGGCCGCACCGGACTTTACCAGTGCAGACAGACTGTCACTGGCAAGACCGAATGTACTGGTAAGGCTGATCGACGGATAAAGTGCTGCCCGGGCTGCGCCGATATCGGCATTTGCGGCCTTGAGTTGATGCTCTGCCTGTCTGATATCGGGTCTTACCATTAAAATGCTGGAAGGTAATTCCTGGGGAAGGGTTTCCATAAACCAAAGGTCGTCAATGGTGTCCTTGCCATCGAGAAGATCATCCACAAAGGTTCCCGCAAGCAGGGTACAAGCGTTTTTTGCCTGGGCCATCAAGCGGGTATATTGGGCGATGGATGCTTTTGCACTTTCAACGGACGTGGTAGCCTGGGCCAGATCAAGCTGGGTGGCAGAACCGACATCGTACTGCAATTTAACCACGTCATGGGTTTTTTCGTATGCATCAAGTGTGTTTTTTGCCAGCAAAAACAATTTTTTTTCAGCCAGATAGGCCAAATATGATTCTGCCGTTTCAGCTATCAATGCAATGCGTGTATTTAAAGCTGCTTCCTCCGTTGACAGATAGGCTTCAAGGGCCTTTTGATTAAGACTGCCGATCCTTCCGAAAAAATCAAGCTCATATGCTGTCACAGCAAGATTTGCACTGAGGTTTGAACGGGTCACAGATTTTCCTGTGCCACTGATATCTTCCGGCACACCGGAACGGGAGACGGAGCCCACCCCTGAAATAACGGGGAAGGTGTCGGCACGTTGTATCCTGTATGCCGCCTTTGCTTTCTCAATGTTGAATAGAGCAACTCTGAGATCTCGATTATTTTCCAGGGCTCTTTTAATAAGGGTTTTAAGAATATTTGATTTAAAATAATCCTTCCAGGCAATATCAGACACGATATCATCAGAAGCCTTGCCATTTAATGCCTTTCCATGGGAGTCTGTGGTTGGATAAGTACTGCCTGTGGGCCAATTATCTGTGACAGGAAGCGCGGGTCGTTTGTATTCCGGTATCATGCTGCAACCGGTCATAAGTACCATCAACAGTGCTATTACGATTATTCTATTTGACATATGCCACCTCTTTTTGGGGCTCTTCAACCTGTTTTTTTTTACTGGACCACCTTTCAATAACAATAAAAAAAAGCGGTACAAATATGATGGCAAGGGTTGTTGCCGCCAGCATGCCGCCGATGACCCCGATGCCGATGGCATTCTGGCTGGCAGACCCGGCACCGTCTGACAATGCAAGGGGCGTAACCCCAAGAATAAATGCCAGGGATGTCATGAGAATCGGGCGAAGTCTCAGTTCTGCTGCCAGCATGGCTGAAAGAACAATATCATTGCCCTTTTCATAAAGATCTTTTGCGAATTCAACAATTAAAATGGCATTTTTAGCGGCAAGACCGATGGTTGTGAGGAGCGCAATCTGAAAATAGACGTCATTGGAAAGCCCGGCCGTCAGAGTGGCAGCAACAGAACCAATAATCCCCAATGGAACCACCAGCATGACGGAAAAAGGGATGGACCAGCTCTCATACAATGCTGCAAGACAGAGAAATACAAAGAGAAGAGAGATCAGATATAAAAATGTGGTCTGGGATCCTGCCATGCGCTCTTCATAGGAAATACCTGTCCATTCAAGCCCGATTCCCTTGGGAAGCTTTGTGGCA
>JASFYZ010000142.1:0-13264 GCA_045046665.1 Desulfobacterium sp. | reverse complement strand
GCTCTTCCGATCTAATTATCAATTGGATTATTTAAAATAGATATGCCATTAAAAGCGGAATACAAACGAGCCATAGCTCATATAGGGAGGCATAAAACACCATGACAAAGAATTTTTTTTCAACCCGATGGGGTATCATATGTGTGGGTGCTGTCATCGGCATTTTGGCTGCACTTTTACAAAAACTGGGGAATCCTGGCAACATGGGGATCTGTGTGGCCTGTTTTGAACGCGATATTGCTGGTGCCCTGGGCCTGCATCGTGCAGGTGTAGTTCAGTATATTCGTCCTGAAATCATCGGTTTTGTCATGGGGTCACTCATCGCCGCCTATGCTTTTAAAGAGTTCAAACCACGCTGCGGGTCAGCACCTGTTGTAAGGTTTGCCCTGGGGATATTTGCCATGATCGGTGCGCTTGTATTTTTGGGATGCCCATGGCGGGCAATACTACGTCTGGCTGGTGGTGACGGCAATGCCATTGTGGGAGTGCTGGGGCTGGCCTTTGGCGTTTGGATCGGTGTGCTGTTTTTGAAGAATGGATACAACCTGGGAAGAAGTCAGCCCACCCATGTTGGCGCGGGATGGGTACTTCCTCTAATGATGCTGGGGTTGCTGGCACTGGCTTTGATTTATCCCCAGGTGGATGGGCAGAACAAGAGCGGCGTATTATTTTACAGTTTAAAAGGTCCTGGAGCCATGCATGCCCCTTTGTTAATTGCTTTAGCCATCGGTCTTGGTATCGGGTTTATAGCCCAGCGGAGCCGGTTCTGCACCATGGGAGCGCTGCGGGATCTTATTTTGTTTGGACAGATTCATCTGTTGTCCGGTTTTCTTGCGCTGCTCATATCCGCGTTAATTGCCAATGTGATCCTGGGACAGTTTAATCCAGGATTTGCCGGGCAACCCGTTGCCCACACCATGCACATCTGGAATTTTGCAGGTATGGCACTTGCAGGACTGGCCTTTGCCCTGGCTGGCGGGTGTCCGGGACGTCAATTATTCCTGGCAGGCGAAGGGGACGGGGATGCAGCGATTTTTGTCCTTGGTATGATCGTGGGTGCCGGATTTGCTCATAATTTTGGCTTGGCAAGTTCTCCCAAAGGAGTGGGGCCCCACGGCATTGCCGCTGTGATTATAGGTTTTGCCTTTTGTCTGTTCATTGGCTTTTCCATGAAAAAAACCATGGGGAAATAGATTCTTTTGGTGTAAACCGGCAAATGGAAAATAGCAACTTAAGAGGAAATAAATATGAGTATCACTGTCGATGCAAGGGGACTCTCTTGCCCCCAACCTGTGCTAATGACCCTGAATGAAATTAAATCCGGCAACGATAATACAATAATGGTATTGGTGGATAATGAAGCCTCCAGAGAAAATGTGATTCGTGCGGCTAAAAGTCAAAAATGCCGCATCGGAGACATTCAGCAAAATGGCGATGATTACACCATTCCCATCACCAAGGGGTAAATTTTCATTGTTTAAGCTTAACTTTGATTTTTTAAAGAAAAAAAAAGCGTCCACGGCCAGGGAATCTCAGGAAGATCTGGGAATTCTTGTGTTTGAGAACACCAGTGAAGTGATCCAGGCGGAAAATTTTCTTAAATCCCGGGGATGGCATATCCAGGTTAAGGGGCCACCACCCGGTATCCAGAGTGGTTGTGACCTGGTCATCGTGTTTCCTTTGATGGAAAAATTGATCATTATGCGTCAGCTCACCGAGGCGGGTCTTCCCCCCATTGAAATGGTGCCGGTGACCGATCCACTGCTAAAGCCGGTGGACCTTTTCCAGGTTAAGGATTTTGGAGACTACCTCATGATCAGGGCTGCAAACATGAAGCTGACGGTGGACAAAAACACCGGTTATATTGTGAATATATCCGGTGGAGGGTGTCCGGATGTGCCATATCTGGCACAGGAAATGGTGGGGAAACACCTGACCGAGGCCCCCCGACCTGGAAAAATAGGTCATACCCTGTGTGGTTATGCACTGGAACTTGCCCATCAGGAGATGCTTAAACAATGCTTGCCATAGTCGGAACCGTGCCGGATGAGAAATTTCCGTTAACCCTTGGCCGGATGACCTTGGTTGATGAAACCATATGTATTAACGCTGAAAGTATTCCTGTAAATCGGGGAACGCCAGCCCTTATCGGGGCAGCTATCAAAGCAGGAGAGGTGCTGGGCCTGGACGACATCCACGGCTTTCTGGCAGGTGATATTGGGCTTGGCCATGGCAGCCGAAAACTTTACCATCATCTGACGCAACAGTTGCCGGAAATGAAGATCAAAACCCTTGTCTTCCATTATCTCCAGCCAGATGTGGACTGGCACAACAAAATCCTTTTTGCAGTGGATGCCATGAAAAAAAAACCGATATTAATTGCCGATGCCGGATTCATGTATGCCGCAAAAATGAGTGGACAGGCTCGTTGTTATGATATGTTTACCCCGGATGTAGGAGAGTTGGCTTTTCTTGCGGATGAGATCGCTCCGCATCCGTTTTATACCCGGGGGTTTATTCTCCATGAGGATAATCAGGTGCCGGATCTCATTCGTCGCGCATATGACCATGGTAATGCTGCCAATTACCTCCTGGTCAAAGGCTGTGTGGATTACGTCACCAATGAAGAACAAATAATCGCCTCCGTGGACAACCCTGTAGCCGAAGCCATGGAAGCCATGGGCGGCACCGGAGATACACTCACTGGTATTGTTTCCGCCCTTGTTGCATCGGGTATGAATCTTCCTGATGCTGGGGAAACAGCAGCCAGAACCAATCGTCTGGCCGGAATTTTTGCCCGGCCCACGCCCGCCACCCAGGTGATAGAAATCATCCGGCAAATTCCCAGGGCCTTGACGGAGGTATTAAAGTCCCCTCATATGAAGGATACGTGGAGATGAATAAATTTAAGGAAAGTCCTGGGAATGAGTACTCCCGGAAACGACTAATTTCTTCGAAAATGACGGTATTGGACACGGTGGCTACCTGGAAAGAGACCCAGGCGGTTTTTAAGCGATATGATTCCCTTGCCGGGGAATGTATCTGCTGCAATGCTCTTTTTGAACCCATCCAGGACATGGTAAAAAAGTATGGTCTGGATCTAATGACGCTCTTGGCTGACCTGGAAGCAGCGGCTGCTCAAAAAACGTGATCATGAGGGCAGGCATTTCAGTCTAATAGAATACTAAAAGCACCTGCCCTGTTTAAGGCGTTAGATTCTTATCTCTGATTTTCGTGTTATTTTGGCAAAAGAATCAGAAAACATTTTTGGTTCTGGCTTGTCCAGGTTAGGGACTTAAAAAATAAGCTACCAATTTAAAATTCTTTATCATGCAATCTCAACATATTAAACTGGGCATAGTGGTATGCTATTCTCGGATAAGTCCCTTATGAAAATTATTTACCCTGCATCATGGCATCAATATCAGCCTGCGCATCCCCAATGGGTTTGATGTCAAATTTTTCCACCAGTACATTAAGCACTGTGGGGGAGACAAAAGCAGGAAGTGTCGGCCCAAGACGGATGCCTTTCACGCCCAGGAACAGCAAGGCCAGAAGAACCGCCACAGCCTTTTGCTCATACCATCCAATGTCATAGGAGATGGGCAAATCATTGATATCGTCCAGTTCAAAAACCTCTTTAAGCTTCAGAGCGATGAGGGCCAGGGAGTATGAGTCGTTACACTGTCCCGCATCCAGTACCCGGGGGATACCGCCAATATCGCCAAGATTGAGCTTGTTGTAACGATACTTGGCGCAACCTGCAGTGAGGATGATGGTATCTTTCGGCAATTTTTCCGCAACTTCCGTAAAATAACCCCGGTCTTTTTGCCTGCCGTCACAGCCAGCCATGACAATGAAACGTTTCACAGCACCTGATTTTACAGCCTCCACTACCTTGTCCGCCAGAGCCATCACCTGGTTATGGGCAAAGCCACCCACGATGGTACCGGTTTCAATCTCTGTGGGCGGGGCACATTTTTTGGCCACCTCGATGACCTTGGAAAAATCCTTGGCCTTTCCATCTGCCCGCTCTGCCACATGGGTTAAACCGGGATAGCCCACCACACCCGTGGTGAAGATACGATCCTTGTATGTGTTTTTCTTTTTAATGGGAATGATGCAGTTGGTGGTCATGAGGATGGCACCGTTAAAGCTCTCAAAGTCCTCATTCTGTTTCCACCAGGAGCTACCGTAATTTCCCTTGAGATGTTCGTATTTCTTAAAGGCAGGGTAATAATTGGCCGGCAGCATTTCGCCATGAGTATAGACATCCACCCCTGTGCCTTCAGTCTGTTTTAACAACTCTTCCATGTCTTTTAAATCATGACCGCTGATGAGGACACCGGGTTTATCACTTACACCGATGTTGACTTCGGAAATCTCCGGATTGCCATAGGCGGTGGTGTTGGCCTCGTCCAGGGCTGCCATGGTGTTGACAGAGCATTCACCCGCCTTCATAACCATTCCCACCATCTCATCCACGGACAGATCTTCCGTGGTGGAGACCAGGGCTTTAATGATAAAATCGTAAATCTCATCCTTTTCAACCCCCAGCACTGCGGCATGGTCGGCATAGGCGGCAATGCCCTTAAGACCGATGACCAACAGTTCCCGCAGGGATCTGACATCTTCGTTTTCCGTGGCCAGTACGCCCACGGTTTTGGCCTTTTCCTGGTAATCAGATCCGCCAAGCCACAGAGCAGACTCATGCATAACTGTCTCTTTGGCCGCTTCCGGGGCCTCGGCAAACATCCCCACAATCTTCTGCCACAAGGAGGCCTTGGGTGCACCCGGAGCCAATGCGTCAAATTTTCCCTTCAGCTCTTTTTTAAGGGCCAGAGACTGATCGATCCAGTGATTCAGACTATTATCGTCAAAGTTGGCATTGGTGATGGTGGTAAAAAGAGCCTTGGAAATAAAACGACCCACATCATAACCCACTTCAGCCCCTTGTGCCTTGAGCCCTTCCGACAGAACGGCGATGCCCTTAAGGTTGTAGATCAGGAGATCCTGAAGATTGGATGTGGTCTCTTCTTTTCCACACACGCCTTTTATCGTACAGCCTTTTCCCTTTGCGGTTTCCTGGCATTGAAAGCAAAACATATTGACACCTCCGTTTAGTTTGGGTTTATTTCTGTTTATGGATTTGAACATACACTCTGTGAAGTATAATTTCCTTGATCTGGATCAAGTTTGATTTTTTTTATTAGAAAGTAAAACTTCCGGGCAACCTCAGCAGAGCCCCCCCGAGGGGCAATAGAAACCGGCCAATTGGGCCGTCTACGGTTCCGGGCCGAGCCCATTGCCCGTCGGGGGGGCGGCATGATATCACTTTCAATATTCGCTGTGTCCGTCAGGGCATGGTGGTCATTTTAGAAAACGGTTATTCAGCGCCGGGTTTTGAATCTGCCCTCTCCAGCTTCAAGCTGGTCAAGGATCTCCAGATAGGTGGTGTAACGTTCTTGTGAAATTTCTCCCTCCAAGACCAACTTTGACACGGCGCAACCCGGTTCGGTGCGGTGGCGGCAATCCCGGAAACGGCAGGTGCTCTCCATGGCCTGTTCAAATCCGGGGAAATACCCTGCAAGATCCTGGGCCGAAATGTCCACCAATCCAAACTCGTTGAACCCAGGGGTGTCCACCAGTTCCCCACCGCCCTTAAGGGTATGAAGGGTGGAAACCGTGGTGGTATTACATCCTCTGTTCCCCGCTTCAAAAAGCTCCCCCACCCTCAGATCCAGTGCCGGGCAAATGGTATTGAGCAAAGAACTTTTGCCCACCCCTGTGATGCCCACAAAAAAACTGCGGAACCCCTGCCCCATGAACGATTCCAGGGCATCAAGTCCCTCCCCTGTGACCGCACTCACCGCAAAAATATCCACAATTCCTGCATAGATGGCGGTAAGGCTGGCAAGGAATTCTTCAGATTTTTCAAGATCGCCTTTATTGATAATCAGCACAGGTGTCAGGTCCGCCTCCCTTGCGGTAACAATGGCCTGGTCAATATAGCCGGGGGTGGGCGAAGGCAACTGGGCCACCACCACACCAAGTACATCCAGGTTTGCGCCAACAATTCGAACGCTGCCCCGGGAATCCCTTCTACGCAGCTCTGTTCTGCGTGGCAATCGTGTGAGGCGGTTATTCTGCACGACCACGTTGTCACCCACCACATGGCCCGCACGCCTTTTAATCTTCACCATCCGCCTTTCTCCAGATTCAAACAAAATATCCACGGCAATACCGTGGTGGGCGACAATGACGCCCTTCTGATCTGGAGTTAAAGAGGAGGTAGCCTTTTTCGTGCCTTCTGCAATATTTTTTTTCTTAATTTTCAAACGTTATTCTCCGTCCTGATGTTAATTTCAGGGCTTTATTATGACATTGGTAATGTTGGGATAAACTCTGGAGCTCCGGTTTAGGGGCTTTGTCACAACATGGGCACCCGCCACAATTGGCGAACCAACGGGGTCAGCAATTGTGATGGATATCCAAAATTATGATCAAGCCCGTAAGCCCAATGATATTTATATTTTTAACAGGGAAAAAACAGGGAACGCATCTTTTATCCCCTTTAATGGAACAAGACCAAGTCCATGGACTGGCCACAGGCCTTGTATCATTTTTTCGGTTTCTTCACCGATGAGAATATCGCCCCCCCTGGCATAATCCGATAACCGGGCGGCAATATTGGTGACTGAGCCTGTGGCAGTATAGGTCATACGGGTATCAAGGGATCCTTCAAACCGGGTCATTCCCACCAGGGCAGAACCAGAATTAATACCGATATTCACATCAATGGGTGGCATGTCGGATTCCAGCGACTGATTCAGAGCCCGGTTCCGGTCCATAATTTCCAATGCCGCTTTTACAGCGTTGATGGCATTGGTCTTTGCATCGTGATTTTTAAAGATAATCATGAGTCCATCCCCGGCTGTTTCATTAATATCGCCGTGGGATCGATGGATGGGGTCCACAAAGCTGGAAAACATTTTTTCAATAATGGCATTGACTTTAATTTCCGAAAGGCTGGCACTGAGCTTTGTATATCCTTCCAAATCCAGAAACAACACCGATATATCCTTTCGTTCTTTTTCCCGGGTCAGAAGCTCTGGATTTTTATCAACCATATGGCGAACAGATTCCGGTACAAAGGGGGATAAATTGGTCAACATCCGGCTGATGCGAATCTTTTCCTGGGTCATTTCCCATTGGTGTTTGGCATTTAATATAATGGTGCCCAAAATATCGGCAAAATCTCGTATAAGAAAATAATCCCGACGGGTATACCGGGTCAAGGGCTGGATAACCACACTGATGATTGCCAACACACGCTTTTCCACAAAAACAGGTATGGCATATTCCGGCCCCACAGCCACAAGGCTCTTATCCAGGCGCTGGACGGGTTGACTCTGGGACACCACCACCGCCTTTTTCTGCTCAATGGCTTTTTTCACCGCAGACCGCTCCCGTTTGCAGGATTGACAGTTCACAGGGGTTTCATATAAAGCACATTGCAGGGGACTGGTATATTGATCGGCTTTGGGGTCCAGCAAAAGGATGCAAATTTCCATGGCGTTGGGGATAATGCGCCGGAGTTCCTCTCTTACTTTTTCTACGATCTCATGGACCTCCATAAGAGGGGCAAGTGATTGTATTAAATTTTTCTGGACATGGAACCGTTCTTTATAATATTTGTCATGCTCCAATGTTTACCCCTATGCTGATATTATTAACAAATAGCCCATTATTTGGGGATATCCCCTTATATTTTTTACCTACAATACCACCAGAAGCTAAAAAAGGACAGACCCCATTAATCCATCTTATCAGGCTCGGAGTTAACGCTATGTTCTGAGTTGATCATTGATGATATAGCAACATCTCATGGGCGCATGTCGGAGGCTTCACTATCGATGGGGTTGGCCTTAAAATCAGATCCATAGAATGGTATGATGATGCCGAAAAAATAGGAATGTGCCCATCTCATTGATATGGGTCAAGTTCTTTTACACAACCCCATGATAAAGATAAAAATGCAGGAAAATATTATTCTGGGGCGTTGCCCTTTTTTGTCTGTTCTCAATAGTAGCAGGAGTTGAAAATGATAGATAGTACCAACACATCACACACCATCCCATTTGATCCTTCTGGGTTTATCAGCATAAGGCGATGGATCCAGACTCTTTTTCTCATCATCACGCTCTTTGTTGGCACAATGTTTTACCAATTCGTTGCCCAACTGGAAACCGGTGCAGTACCAACCATAACAAGGCCTCCCGGAGTGGAAGCATTCCTTCCCATCAGCGCTTTGGTGAGTTTCAAACACCTTTTGCTCACCGGGGAGATCAATGATGTTCACCCATCTGCACTGGTCCTATTTCTCATCATATGCACCACGGCCCTTGTGGCAAAAAAGAGCTTTTGCAGTTGGATTTGCCCCGTAGGCCTATTGTCCGATGGCTTGGCAACACTCCACAATTTTCTATTTAAAAAATCCCTGAAGCTTCCCAAGTGGGTGGATATTCCCCTGCGAAGCATCAAATATGTCATTGCCGGATTTTTTATCTGGAGTATTTTTTTCAACATGCCCGCAAATGCCCTTGAACAGTTCCTTCAAAGCCCCTACAATACCTTTGCGGACATTAAAATGCTGAAATTATTCACAGAGATCTCCAGCACATCCCTATGGGTAATCACAGCACTGGTGGTATTATCCATCCTCATCCGTAATTTCTGGTGCCGTTATCTTTGCCCCTATGGTGCAATCCTGGGAGTCCTTGGAAGGTTCAGCCTGGGAAGTATTCGGCGGAATGAAAATAACTGTATCCGATGTGGAAAATGTGAAGCGGTGTGTCCGGGCAATATCTCCATCCTGAAAAAAATAACAATCCATTCCCTGGAATGTTCTGCATGTCAGAGATGCGTTGAGACTTGCCCCAGCAAGGATGCCATTGATTTTTCTCTGTCTTCCGGGAAAACACCCCTGAACCAGAAAAAAATGGCATTGATTCTTCTGCTCCTTTTCATCGTGGGAATCTCCACTGCCAGACTCACCGGTCACTGGCACAACAAGGTTCCCATGAAGGCGTATAGACAATATGTATTACCCAGCCCCGTGTCCAGAATGCCCCTGTCATCCAGCAACATAAGCCCGGAGAAAAGGAAACGAATGATAAAAAGAATGCGAGCATTACAGGCAGAGCAATCGGAAATTCCATGAATATTATAACAAGCAATACCATTTTATATTGCAACAGGTGGAAAGAGACGGTGGCATTCTACGTCCTGGATCTAAAATTAACAGTGCTCCTGGATAAAAAATGGTTTGTGGAGCTCAAACTCACCGATTCAGCCCGTTTGAGCATTGCCGATGCCGCAAAATCCTCCATTAAAAGTAGCAATGGCCGGGGAATCACAATCAGTATGGCCGTGGATGATATTGAACAGACACGCCTCACCTTTTTAAAAAGAAAACTGGCCCCCACAAACATTAAATCATGCTGGGGCTCCAGCGTGTTTTATCTGTATGATCCCGAGGGTAACAGACTTGAGTTCTGGTCATGATTGACTAAAACCAAGTCTCAATAAATTTCATCTAAGGGAGTCAGAGCAAATCAATTTACCGGCAAATCCAGCTAAAAAGCCGATATGTCTAAGTCTGAAAGATATAAGTGGTAAATTGAAAACTTCTGACTCCCTAAGGATAAGGCTTTGGGAATAAAGAAACATGACAATTTGACGGATGCATTGTCCGGCCTTGACCTGAAGGCTGCGGATATGACGGCCCTTATATTGCTCTCCCAGAAAATTGAAGTCCTGTGGCAGAAACACAATGGGTTGATTGATCTCATCATTGATGATGCCGATAGCGCCGGGGCCTGGGATACGCTTTCCCGATTTTATACGGAAAATAATATCCATTCAGAAGAGATGGGTACCGATTTATATGACCACAAAAACACTGACCCCAAACTACCCGCCATCAATGAAAAAGGAAAAATAGCAGCAACGGGGGCCTGTCTATTGCTGTGTATCATTCATGCGGCCACAATCTATCACGGCAATCATCACCAGGTGGTTCTCAACCATGGGGCATCTGCACTCTATATCCTCCAGGGGGAGTACGGAAGAAGCATCACCGCACTGATGCTCCACTCAGATTTGCAACATCTTGCCGGAAACGTGCTGGGACTTCTGGGGTTGGGCAGCGTCATCTGCAGTCTTCTGGGACCGGGGCGGGGTCTTTTTCTCATCTTATTTTCCGGTGCCGTCGGTAATCTGCTCAATGCCTTCATGTATCGGCGGGTTCATCTCTCCATTGGCGCTTCCACCGCTGTCATGGGGGCCGTGGGGATTCTGGTGGCATGGCAGCTTAAAAAAAAGGTTGTCATCACCTCAAAGCCACATCGTCTCATTGACATCAAAGGGTCGGCACTCTATCCACTGGGGGCAGGTGCGGCCCTGGTGGGGATGTTCAGCGGTGGCGAGAACACAGACTTGTCTGCCCATGTCTTTGGATTTCTGGCAGGGCTTGGGAGTGCCATCCTCTTTTTCTGGGCCGCAGCGTATTTTAAACAAAAAACGATGTGGATGGAGGAAAAAAATATTCTCCAGTATGTGGATAATTTTTTTCTTGTTATAGTTGCAGCGGTTGTTCTACTGGCCTGGCTCAGGGTGTAACTCAATGTTCTGAATTCGAATCCATAGGTCGGGGGTTCGAATCCTTCCAGACGCGCCACTTTGAAAAAATTTTTTTAAAGCTTAAAATAAAATCTATAATTACGAATTATTAAGAATGCCAAAAAATGTATGCATAAAAAAATATTAACTTTATTGGAGAGAAACCCTCCAGCTCCTCTCCCAAAATCATGTCAATGATTATGTCAAAATGCAACACTTCTAAAAAAACAGCATGAAGTACCAATCAACATCAAGGCCCAACACAATAATTATTGTCTTTTTGTGTAATGTTTAAAATTAAATTTTGATCAGTTATCTGGAATTACCGATACCTTGTTTCTGACTTTTTTCTTCCTGTAATAGTGCGATATTTCTCATTGGGATAGCCTAATACAATAACAGCATGAATTTTCTCTTTTTCAGGAATATCCAATCTGACCTGTACAGTTTCATCCCGTTCAAACGCTTTTACTGCAAATCCGATGAGACAGGTGCCCAACCCCATGGCATGTGCTGCAAGTAAAATGTTCTGGGTGGCCAACAGCGCATCTTCCTTTGGAGAGGAGGATTCCCCCTGTGACCCAACAATAATGGCCGCAGTGGCACCGTGGAACAGAAGATCCCTTCCATTGATTTTCATTTCATTGATGGCATTCTTAATTTTGGGGTAATAATTCACATAATAATTGTCCAGTTCCGGCTTTCCCACAAGCTTCAAGAGGGTTCTCAAAAACCGTTTTTCAGCCATTACATTTATTTTTTCGTATATTTCACCCACCATCTTTGCACACTGCACCACCTCCTGGCGGGAGGAGAGCACCGTAAAGGTCCAATTCTGGCAGTTACTTCCCGAGGGGGCCAGTTTTCCAAGCTTTATCAGATCTTTTAATAAGGAAACTTCAACAGGCTTAGAGAGATATTTTCTACAGGATCTCCTGGAGGCTATGATGCGTGCCAGTTCCTGGATACCCGACACACCAGGAGCCAGGTATTTGTGATCCAGTTCAAACGTCTCAAAACATATGGATTGGGGTTCAATGGCATCCACGGTGATGGCGGATTCCGGGCAGATGGCCATGCAATGGCCACAATTGAGAGATGACTCTCCGGTGACCTGGGCAATACCATTTGCTAATGTGATGGTACCGGAGGGGCAGACAGTGATACAACTGCCGCACCCTGTACATTTTTGAGAATCTATGGAGACCGTCACTTCTCGATGGTTCATTTTTATTTTTTTTTGAATAGGCATATGGACTCATTTCTGTGATTTTGAATTATTGATCATCAAGTAAACCAGACATACAATTACCACGTAATGCCCAGAGTCAGCCACTTTATTTGCATAAACAATACGCTTACATATTTGCTGGGTTCTTCATCTTTTCTCAAAATTTCTTTCTCCATGCTAATCTTCCTGATTTGTCATCTTAGATTGCTTCAAACGGGCAGTCACATCCCAACTGCATTTTTGCCAGAAAACAAAGTGCATACGCAAAAAGTTATCATGTGCTGTTGACTCGTATTTTGAAATGGGATGTAATACGCCAATGATTATTCAAGAAACTGGAGAAATAGGTAATGGATTATATGTGGTCGGGTCTGCAGGCGTACCGGTTTACCTTTTAGACGGCCCTGTACCCGTGTTATTTGATGCCGGGCTGACCGCCGGGGCGTTCTTATATGAAGCCGGGATTAGACAGATTTTGGGGGAACGCGTGCCTGAATATCTGTTTTTAACCCATTCGCACTTTGATCATGTGGGATCGGCGAACTATTTCAAGAATGTCTGGCCCGATCTTAAAATCGGAGGGGCTGTGGGGTGTTCTGAAGTTTTACAAAAACCAAAGGCAGTTCAGCTAATGCGGGATTTAAACTTTGAAGGTGCTGAAAAAACTGGGTGCTGAAATTTTATGCCTGGGTCATTATTCGGTGTTTACAGATGAGAATACCGTATCCAAGGTTATCTCCATGGAAAATTATGTGGAGCAACCTCTGAGAAAAGCCTTTACAGGAAAAATGCCCCTGCTTGAAAAGGCGTGTAAAAAAGTCGGTGGTAAGAATGTAAAATCAAATTTTGAATCAGCTGACCTATCATTTGAGTTCAGAGCATTTCCCAAGGTGCCTTTATTCTTGTTGTTCTGGGACGCGGAGCAGGGCTTTGAATCAGAGACTAAGTTACTGTTTGACGAAACGATTATAGAGCACCTGGATATTGAATCAATAATTTTCTTAAGTGAACATTTTGTTAAATTGTTGACAGACCAATTATTATAGCCTTTTGAAATTATTATTAAAATTTAACGATTCTCAAACAGGCTCTTTGGAGGCAAAAATATTGTTTAATAAAGTGGGTCATATGCATTGCGCATGCGCAGTTACGAATTTCTTAGAGGTGGCTTTTTGGGGGCAAAAAGACACTTCTAAGCCGTTTACAGGTGGCATTCAAGCTGGCATATCTTTAAAATACAATGAGTTATCGGGTCACGGTAGGAATGCCGGTTTCCCGGCACCCCCCGTAGGTGAGTAGCCCAAAGGAACTTCCCCTCCAGGCTCTCTCAGAACCGTACGTGAATCTCTC
>JASFYZ010000141.1:0-13505 GCA_045046665.1 Desulfobacterium sp. | reverse complement strand
TTATAAAAACCTCACGGCTCTGGACGGGATAAGCCTTGAAGTCGAAAAAGGGGAACTTTTTGCTTACCTGGGTCCCAACGGTGCCGGAAAAACCACCACCATCCGGATACTCACCGGCATGACCCGGTTTGAGAAAGGGCAATGCACCATCAACGGGTTTGATATCCGCTCGGATGAAAACAGGGCAAAAGCACAATACGGCCTTGTTTCCCAGGCAACGAACCTGGATCAGGAACTTACGGTAAAAGACAATCTTTTTATCCATGGTCTGATGTATGGCATGAAGGTTTCCGACATCAAACAAAAAACAGAAGAGATGCTTGCTTACGTTGATATGTCGGACCGGTTGAAGAGCCCGGTAAAGGTGTTGTCCGGTGGTTTGAAAAGACGACTGATGATCGCCCGGGCCCTGCTGCATGATCCGGCCATATTGTTTCTGGATGAACCCACCGTGGGATTGGATGCTGCCATAAGACGACGGATATGGGCCTTGATAAAAAAAATCCAGGCCAACGGCACCACTGTTTTTTTAACCACCCATTACATCGAAGAGGCGGAGTTTTTAGCGGATCGCGTGGCATTTCTGGATAAGGGGCGCATTGTAACCCTTAATACCCCTGAAAGGCTCATGCAAAATATCGGGGCCTGGGCCATTGACCGGCTCACGTCCCAGGGTATGGATACGGTTTACTTTAAAGACAGGCAGGCAGCTCAAACATTTAATCTGGAAAATTCACAGCATTATACCCTGCGGCGGGTCAACCTGGAGGATGCCTTTCTGGCTGAGACAGGCCGAAAAACAGAACCACAGCAAACAAAAACCAATTCCGGGCACTCTGGACGCTCAGAGCATTCCGGGCACTCTGGGCATACGACCCATTCCCATTGAAAGGACTTTCAGTCATGATTCGCACTATATTTGCCGTCTATTACAGGGAAATGCTGATTTTAAGAAAACGATTAACCCGCCAGATTCCTTCATGGGCAGTGTCTCCGCTGCTCTACCTCATTGCCTTTGGCTATGCGGCCGGGCATTCGGTAACGGTGGAGGGACACTCCTACATGGCGTTCCTGATTCCGGGCCTGATCGCCATGAGCAGCATGACCCAGGCCTTTGCCATTGCCAGTGACATCAATATCGCACGGTTTTACTGGCATATATTTGAGGAATTCCAGGCAGCCCCCGTATCAAAGACCGCCTATGTGACAGGCGAAGTGCTTGCCGGGATGACCCGTGCCCTTTTATCGGTGACCGTCATCATGATACTGGCCCTGGTTTTCAGTATTGATCTTCACTATAACCTGGCCTTTCTAACCGGTGTGCTGCTCAACAGCTTTGTTTTTGCATCCCTGGCTGTGGGATTGGCCATGGTGGTAAAATCCCATGCGGACCAGGCCCTGCTCAATTCATTTGTTATTACGCCCATGGCCTTTTTAGGGGGCACTTTTTTCCCGGTGGATCGGCTGCCTGACTGGGCCGGAACTATTCTATCTTTCCTGCCGTTGACCCATGCCTCCTCTGCCATCCGGACAGCCTGCCTGGATGGAAAATCAGATATCGGATCATGGCTGATCCTGCTGGTCACCGGGTGCGTCTTTTTTGCAATGGCGGTTTCCTTTGTGGAAAAGGCAAAGGACTGATCCGATGGAAAAAAGGAGGTGCTCTCCCCCACTTAAAAAGACAGAAAATATGAAACCAGTCGCCCCACGCAATTCAATGCAGGCGATAATAGGGAATCCCGTGTGAATCGGGAACGGTCCCGCCGCTGTAACTCCATTTTGTCCTTTATCGAGGACAGAAAACCCGTCGGACAGCTTTTGTTGGTCACTGCCATTTTTTTATAAAAATGGTGGGAAGGCCGCTGACCGGGTGGAGAAGTCAGAAGACCTGCTGGTTTCAGGTTGAGTGAAACGGACTGACGAGGATTCGGTCGTATTTTACGGAAAAACAAACTCATTCCTTCCTTAAAATATTACAGCACGAAGTATTTTCTTCTCCTCAGTTAGTCTGATTTCCATCAGGACGATAAAGATGAAGCCCCTCGGGTTAAGGGCGCTTTGGTGTGTCATAATCCATGCATTCTCTCAAATTATTTATGTTTGGGCCGAGCGAGGTTCGCTTTATTTCATTGTTGCCCCTTGGGGTTAATTTTATGGAAAGCAAATAGGAAATTAAAAATTAAGATGAAGTTTTGTCGCTTGGTTATGTTGTTCGCAATGTTTTATTGTCTGTTGTTTGCAACTATCGCAACTGCCGAAAAAAAAAGGAAATAATCATTTTTAAAGGAGGGTTCTATGTACAGGTTAAAACGTATGACGATCGCAGGGATATTTATTTTTCTTAGTTTGTTTGCCCTTGATGCCCAGGCCCATTACATGTGGCTTAATGTAAATGATTATACGCCGGTTGAGAACCATACGGCTAATTTTTCCATCGGGTGGGGCCATGCCTTTTATAGCCCTGTAATGGACGTCCTTTATGGCAAAGAGATGCTCGGCAAGATATACATGATAGGGCCAGACGCCAAGGAGATAAAGGTGAATGCATTGAACGAATTTCAATATGCATCGGCGGCCAAACTCTCTCAGGGCACTTATATCGCCATGGTACATCGAAAGGAGGGGTTTTCCACCAAAACAACCCATGGATATGTTCATAAACCCAGAAGTGGACTTAAAGATGTGATTTATTCCCGATATCTGGGAATGTATGGAAAGACCATTATTAACGTAGGGGCTCCCACGGAAAGCAAGTCCTTTATGCAACCGGTGGGAATTCCCCTTGAGATCGTTCCCATGGTCAACCCGTCCCATTTGAAAACAGGGGATTATTTCAGATTCAAACTGCTGTACCAGGGAAAGCCCCTTACTGAAAATATCAACGCATCCTATGCAGGGTTTTCCTATGACAATGCCTGGGCCTATACCACAAGGACAAAACAGGGCGGAATCGGGGAAATAAAAATTTTGAGCTCAGGTATTTGGGTGATTAAGGCAAATCACAAGGCTCCCTATCCGGAACCGGATAAGGCGGACGAATATTCCTATACCACATCCCTGACCTTTGAGGTGCGATGATATCTTGCAGTAACAGCTCGTGATTGTGAGCCTCGAAGCAGAGGCTCGCAATCGCTGTTAATGCGACATTCCTCCCCCTGTCAAGGGCATCGATAACATCATAATGGACTAATGCCATGAAAAATTTTGTACCTATTTTTTACTGTCTGATCCTGCTGAGCCTGGCATTTCCCAGCGCGTATGCCACGGAAGGCTTCCCCGTCTGTTTTTGGGAACTTGTCGATCAGAATAAATACATCTATCCATCGGATTTGGAACAGATGAATTGGAAAATGATAAGAAAATTGAGAGATCAAAACAGGCGGGCAAACTCAGAGAAAAAGTATCTGAAGCTCTCTTTTCTGGATGAGGTCGCTTTGATTGATTCCTCTTTTTCCTCTGACAGTGTAATACCGGGTTCATCCTTTGCGGTGGTGCGTGATCCCGACGGCGAGATTCAAACACTGCCATGGGAGTCTGATGAACCGGGGATAATAAAACTTCCTGCTGACAAGGACCTCATCGGCCGGTATCTGGTGGGAATTCATATGGCCCTTGCAAACAGGGATGTGAATGGGGATGGTTCTTCCGAATCGATTCATCTTTGCGCCAAACATCTTATTTCCCATCATAAAAATGGGGGCAGGCTCGGCAGTGCATCGGTGGTTTTTTTAGATGATGTTCAGATGCCCCTTGAAATCGGCCCGGTGATCAACACGGCTAAATCAAGATTTAGCGGAGGACGGCAGGTCTCCCATCGTTCCTATGAAATGATGCTGAAATACAATAAAAAACCTCTTCCAAGAGCTGAGGTGAGTGTGATTGCCCTGGGAAGTCAATGGAAAAAATCCTTTGTGACGGACGACAGGGGGAAATTCGAGGTAATGCCCCCTGATGACCGCCTGGTTTCCGGTGAGTGGCAGAATTATCTCTACATTGCTACTCACCATGATCGGGCAAAGAATGAGTTCTATGTAACGACCTTTCCCGTGGTGGTGTACAAGAACAGGCCGGAATGGCGATCCAAGGCAATGGGTTTCGCCTATTGGTCCATTGTAGGAGGGGCCATTTGTCTGATCATGGTGGCGGGTTTTGCGGGAAGAAGATATTGGCAGAACACGCGAGAAATGATCATTTTTGAAAATCAAAAAATCAAAAAACATTAAAGACGTTATCATGACAATTTCAAAGCTCAGGTGGAGTGTATTGGTTTCCGCCTATTTTATTTTACTTTTCGGGGCCTATATCGGGCTCTACTTTGGTTCTTTCCTTCCCACTTTTTCATGTTGTTATGTCCGGCCCAGAGCGGGAACCTGTTATATGCTGACCCTTCAGCAGACCCTTGGAACGTTTACCTGGGAGAGTATGATTATTCTTCTGAAACGAACGCTCTATTTTTCAGTTCTTGTTATCCTTTTGGGACGGGGATGGTGCGGGTGGATATGCCCTCTCGGGTTTTTTCAGGATCTGCTTGACCTTTTAAGAAGAAAGATCGGTATAGGGTATATCCGGTTTACGGCAAAGCTTAAAAACGGACTCGTCTGGATTAAGTGGGCATTTCTTTTTGTGGCCCTTGTACTGCCCCTGTGGGTTGCGTTCCCTCTTGTATGTCCTTGTGTTGGATTGAACCTCAATATTCCATACTGCCAGATGTGTCCGGGAAAATATATCCTTCCGTTGTTGGTGGGAAACCCGGATCGGGTGGCCGTGAATTTCAGGACCACCACAAATCTGGTGATGTCACTGCTGGGACTTTCCTTCTCCATTACCACCATACTGGGGGCGTTTATCAAACGCCGCTTCTGGTGTTCTTTCTGTCCCCTGGGGCTTATTTTGTCCTGGTATCGAAAAATCAGTTTTTTCAAGCTGAAAAAGAATGACGAGAAATGCACAAGATGCGAGATCTGCTACAATGTGTGTCCCATGGAGATCGAGGAGGTTTTCAAGTCACGGGGCAGAGAGGACGTAACCTTCAGCGAGTGTAACTTGTGCCTGAAATGTGTGGAAGCGTGTCCTGAAGAGGGTGCCTTAAGGGCGGTTTATTTGGGCAAGACCATTTATCGATCAAAATCCGATAATTTTTTTAAGAAGCGGGGAGTTCATGATGTTACAAAGAAGTGACCCGGATGAGAAGAGAAAAAAACGGTTTCTTAAGGCCATTGCCCGCAGAACAGCGGTTGAGCTGGACGCATTGGAAGAAGAGTCCCGGGATCTACCGGCCTTTGAATATTTCCATGATGTCATGGCAGCAGTTTTCGTTCAAAATGATCCCGGGGCTTTTTTAGGGGCGGATGCAGATCAAAGGATAAAAATCGGTGTCTATTGCATGGTGGTCCCCGAAGAGTTGATTTATGCGGCAGGAGCGATTCCGATTCGTCTTTGTGCAGGATGTTTTGAAGCTTCTCAGTTGGGTGAGGACTGGGTGCCCAGGGACGGGTGTCCCCTGGTGAAATCCTCCCTGGGGTTTTCCGCCCAAAAAGGACTTAAGGTGTTTGATCAGTGTCAGGCCGTGATCGTCCCCACCACCTGTGATGCCAAACGAAAATTCGGGGAAGAGCTGTCAGCTTTTAAAAATGTCTGGATGCTGGAATTGCCCCATATCAAGGATGCCACTTTTTCCCGTCGTATCTGGAACGAACAGATGTATGCCCTGAAAGGGCGGATAGAAGCGTATGTGAGTAACGGGAAAAAAAAGAAAAAAATAAACTCCAAAAACCTTGGACATGCCATCAAAAACAGTGCAAGGGCTCAATCCGAGATACGAAAGCTTCTTTCCCTGAGACAATCTAAAAAACCGGTGATCTGGGGACGACAGGCCATGATGGTACTCAATACTTATGCCTATGTGCCGGTAAAACAGTGGACAGATTCCTTGGCCCTGCTGAACAATGAACTCATGCGAAGAAGGGACAGGGAAGAATCCGTATGTTCCGAAAAAAGGCCCAGAATCATGATTGCAGGGAGCCCGATAATTTTTCCCAGCATGAAGCTCCCTTCGCTAATAGAAGAGATGGGGGGGATCGTTGTGTGTGATGAATCCTGCGTCGGTGATCGGTATATGTACGATCCGGTTGGAAATACCGAAAAAAATTTAAGGGACCAACTGGCCGGGATCGCATCGCGGTACATGGCCCCTTGCGTGTGTCCCTCTTTTTCTCCCAATGATGATCGCCTGATTATAATTAAAAGGATGGTTTCGGATTATGGCGTGGATGGGGTGTTATACCATGTACTGAAGGGATGTATAATTTACGATTTTGAAGTCCACAGGCTTGAAAGTGCTTTAAAGGGAAGCGGCATTCCATTGCTGCGCATTGAGACCGATTACAACCCGGAGGATGTGGAACAGTTGAGAACTCGAATTGAGGCGTTTATTGAGATGTTGAAATCCAGAAAGAAGAAAACAGGAGCGGAGCGGAAATGACAAGTTATTACGTGGGAATAGATGCAGGGTCCACCTATATCAAAGTCGTATTTATAGATGAAAATGGCTTCCTTGCGGGCTATGACCGTAAGCCCACCGGCATTGACGCCAATGGCACATCTGAAAAAATTGTCCAGGACATTGCCGGTGATAACGGTATTGATTCCGGGCACATCAAGCGCATCATGGCAACGGGATACAGCCGGAGAAATATTAAAATTGCCGATGATACCGTGACGGAGATAAAGGCCCATGCAGTAGGTGCCGTGTGGTCGGCTCCCAACGGCAGGCTGATCCGCACTGTGATTGATATCGGCGGCCAGGACAGCAAGGTGATTGTGATGGACGGGCAGGGTGAGATCATCAATTTTGCCATGAATGACAAGTGCGCAGCAGGAACCGGAAGATTCATGGAATCCCTGGCACGAGTGCTTGAGCTTGAAATAGATGAACTGGGGCCCATCTCCATGGAGTCTGATATGCCTTTGGACATTAACAGCACCTGCGTGGTGTTTGCCGAGTCTGAAGTGGTCTCCCTTGTGGCCAGAAACAAGAAACGGGAGGATATTGTCGCCGGTATCCATCTCTCCCTGGCCAGGCGTATTGCCGGAATGGCCAGGAAGACGGGGGCGGAACCGGAAATTCTGCTGACGGGCGGTGGCGGACTTAACAGGGGTATTGCAGAGGCCCTGGAAGAGGAGTTGCTGATGGACATTCATGTACCGGAGCATCCCCAACTGAACGGTGCCATTGGTGCGGCACTTACAGCTCAGGCCGATTAGCTTTAAAAAGCGTTTTTAAAATATGGGGCGTGAAAGGCAAAATGGGGATTAGGGGTGAATCAAGTCACTTAATTTTTTTCACGAATTTCTGGCATCCTTCATATGGCCCGAAAGTAGTTTCCATTTTTTTTTGACAAAAAGGAGAGAAAGGTATGCAGTTTAAAATGGCTACAGTGTTTAGAATGATATTTTTGATTAGTTTCATCTTCATTGCAGGTTTACCTCAAATAAGCCAGGGGGAGGAAGAGACTGTCACGCTGGATGACGTTGTGGTCACGGCAACCAAACAGATACGATCAGTCAGGGACACTCCGTCAACCATCACAGTCATCACTGCTGAAGATATTGAAAAATCCAATGCACAGACAGTACCCGAGGCCTTGAAAGGAATTCCTGGAGTGGTAGTCGAGGAAAGATATGGGCTTAGCTCCGAGATCGTTCTTCGGGGCAATGCCTTCCGTAAATATGGCTATACTCTGGTTTTGGTGGATGGGATGCCCATGGTCTCTTCTGATACGGGCAGAGTCTACTGGGAGATGATCCCCCTAAGCAATGTGGAACAGATCGAAGTTGTTATGGGGCCTGGATCCGCACTATGGGGAGGCAATGCCTTTGGGGGAACAGTGAATATCATCACCAAAAAACCTGAAGTCGGGGCTTCGGCAAAGGTAAGCAGCAAAATAGGCGAATATGGTCTGAGGCATCTGTCTTTTTATGGCTCTGTTGCAGGAGAGAAAGGCTGGAAAGAGAATTTGAGCCTTCAGGCATCCGTTGAGAAAAAACAGGCTGAAGGGTGGCGGACCAATTCAGATTATGACAATGAGAATTATTGGATTAAAGTCGGCAAGGAATTTAATGAGCTAAACGCAGCTATCGACTTAACCGTTTCAAGCAGCCACAGGGACCAGTCAGTTCCGAACTCCATTACCCAGGCGATGTGGGACAGCAATGATTTAACCACCCCTAAATCAGATGATTATTATTACGCTTATCATAACGGCTATGTTGATTACCAGAGACTGACGTTTGAAAAAGGAATCGGCCAAACTTCAAGAGTAAAGGCAAATGTATATAACCGTCATCAAGAATATGATTATCTTTATACCAAGTTTACCACCGTTGACAATAAAACCATGGGAGGTGGACTTGAATATGACTTAAAGCTGGGGAAGCATTCACTGGTTATGGGAGTGGATGCCGAGAATAATGACCTTTGCAAACTAACGATAAATCATGATTCCAATTATAATCCGGACTGGTCAAACCTTAAATCCAAAAAAGATCTTCAGACAGATATAGATAAGTATGCAGTCTATGCCCAGGACAGCTGGAAAATATCCAAAAGTTGGGAAGCCATTTTCGGACTGCGATGGGATTGGGCTGAATTTGATAATAGTGGCTATAAGTACAATAGGGCAGGCACAACTAAAACAGATGTCACCGGATCCTCACGTGTAGACGGTTATAGTCCCCAGGTAAACCTGCTTTATAAGCTAAATAAAAACTTTAATTTTTACACGTCTATAGGGAGAGCGTTTAAAATTCCCACACCCTCCCAGCTTTATACAGTCGATGATTATGCCAATCCAGATCTGGAGGCAGAAACGGCCACCTCCTATGAAATCGGGATGAAATATTCTTTTCAAAAAGTATCAGGCAGCGTGGCCGTTTATCTGAGCGACGTGGATGACCTGGTGGCAAAGAATGAGACCACAGTGCAATATGAAAACATTGGTAAGGCCCAGAATAGAGGGGTCGAGGGTTCTATTGCCTATCGGATAATCGACAGTTTGACTGTTAATTTGAATGCGAATTATACCAGGATGGAAATAAAGGAGAATCCATCCGACACCTCCATAGAAGGTAAATATCTTGATCAGGTACCTGAATACACGGTATCCCTGGGCCTTGATTATACACTACCTATGGGCTTTTCTGCCTCGGTGGTCGGCAGAAAAATAGGTCCCTGGTATATGGATTCGGCCAATGAAGAAGAATACAGCGGTCATTATCTTGCCGATTGTAAGCTGGGCTTTAAATCCACCTTACTGGGGCAAGAATTTCACTGGAGTGTGGGGTGCAATAACCTCTTTGATAAAAAGTACGCTGCTTCCGCTTATACCTCGAGAAGTTCCAATCTTTATTATCCTGGGATGCCCCGTAACTTCTTTACCAAAATAGGGTTCGACTTCTGATGATCTGATATGACTCAGGGCTGATGCCGTTCATGGCATTCAGCCCCTCCGTTCGTCAGGCTGTTACGGAAGTAAGACTATCTTTACAGCTAACTCTGCCGGTTCGCTGGCGAAAGTGCTTGGAGTCAATACAACTTAAATGCATTTGCCCTGGAATTCGGGTCCTTTCCTATTGACTTTTAAGGTATTACAAACTAATAAATGCATTGATCAGGTGCAGGAAACTGCATAAAAGGGAATCCGGTTAAACTCCGGAACGGGCCCGCCGCTGTAATTGGGGACGAAGACTGCAACATGCCACTGTTGATGTTATGGACGGGAAGGCGCAGTTGGTAGATTGATCCAAGAGTCAGAAGACCTACCTGGACACCCATAGGGATGCTGCGTACGGCAATGCCAGTTCCTGTTTGATCTCAAGGATAGAAAAAGGGACAGCCTTGGATCGTTTTTTTTAAACGATTCAGGGCTTTTTTTGTTTTGGAAGGCTGATGATAAAGGGTGCTGGGCTTATCCATCCCGACAAGACCTTGGAATCCTATATGCGCCTTAAAGGTTAACTATGAATAATTTAGATAAAAGAGCAGGTAAGCTTAACATTTTTGCAAGTTTTGTTGCGGGCGTATCTTGGGCAGAATCACGGTCCGCCCTTGGCGGTTATATACGAACAACCCTCCTGTTATGTTTGGTTCCGGCAGTCCTATTGGGTGGATTTTCGACAGCCTTTGCCGGAAATTCCTCAAGAATCCGGGCCTCTGCTGCACTGCCGGAACAGAGCGCCAGCCATCGGATTATCGATGAAACGCCTGAAAAAATTTTATGGTCCCTGCCGGATAAAAAGAATGTCTGGATATCAAAAAGACCCAAACGAGTTGTGGTGCTGTTAACCTCACTGCTTCATCTATGGTATGAAACAGACGGACAGGCCATTGCCCGGTGTTCAGGTAAACTTCATGTGCCAAAGCAGGCCCTGGGACTTCCCGAGGTGGGAACATTTAACAACCCAAACGCCGAAAAAATAATTGCCTTGCAACCGGATCTGGTGATTTCATCCAACCTGCCCGCTTTCCGGAGGTTGATTCCGATCCTTGAGGAAAACAAGATCCAATACGCCTATTTTAACTACATCAACTTTTATGATTACAACCGCATATTGACCCTGTTTTCAAAGCTTAATCACACCGAGGACCGGGTCAGACAACTCCAGGACCGGATGACTGAAAAAATTGAGGCAATTCAGACCTCAATAAAGGCTTTTAAAGCCCCCCGGGTGCTGGTGGCATTTTCTACGGCCAATTCTGTTTCCTGCGAGGTCAAAGGTTCCCAGACCTGCACGATGCTATCCATGCTGGGCGCACAAAATATCATTCCCGACCGATTTTCCACAAGAAACCGCACTCGTATTCAATTCAGCCTCGAGCGCATCGTCTGTCTTGATCCAGATATTATCCTGCTCAACACCATGGGGGATGTGGATGAATGTCGGGACCGACTGGAAACTGAATTTTCCGGTAACCAGGCATGGGCAGGTTTAAGGGCCATAAAGGAAAATCGTTTTTTTGTTCTTCCCAAGGAATATTTTTTATACAAACCCAATGCCGGTTTCCCGGATGCCCTCCAGTACCTGGCCAACCTTTTATATTGGAAAAGGATATGATAGTAAACTTTTTTGGCCGGGATAACAAACGCATACTGATACTGATTATTCTGGCGGTTCTTTGTATATGTGCTTTTATTCTCAGCTTAAGTCAGGGATCCTTGAAACTGTCCCTTTCACAGGTGCTCCACTCGATATTCTTTGAGTCAACCGGGCCCCATTACCAGATTATTTACAATATAAGGCTTCCAAGAACCCTTGTGGCAGCCCTTGTGGGCATGAGCCTCTCCCTGTCAGGATGCATTCTCCAGGGCATCATGAGAAATCCCCTGGCCTCCCCTCACCTCATCGGCATATCCGCAGGTGCAGGGCTTGCCGGTATCTTTATTCTGATTGTGGTTCCCAGTGCCTTTCACCTGCTCACGCCTGCCGCATTCATAGGTGCCCTTGTGACAACTATTATTATCTATGCCCTGGCATGGCAGCAGGGATTAAAACCCACGCGCCTGATCCTGGCGGGTGTTGCCGTCTCGTCCTTTATGGGGGCCTGGATCACGGCGCTTATGATTTTTTTCCCTGAAAGAGTACACTCGGTTTTAGGCTTCATGGTTGGTGGACTGTCTGCAAGGTCCTGGAAACATTTTTACATCATCCTGCCCTATTCTGTAACGGGTTTTTTTCTGGCCATTGTTTTGGCCAAGCGATTGAATATCCTCCTGCTGGGAGATGACATCGCCCGTTCTCTGGGACTGAATGTCGAAAAAAACCGACTTCTCTTTATTGCCCTTGCAGCCCTTCTGGCAGCCAGCGCTGTCAGTGTGGCAGGGTTATTGGGATTTGTCGGGCTCATAGTTCCCCACATGACCCGGTTTCTCATCGGATCGGACTATCGGTTCCTGCTTCCGGCCTGTGCGCTGACAGGCAGTTGCCTGCTCATGGCCTGTGATACCGTGGCAAGGGTGGCACTGGATCCTGTGGAGTTGCCGGTGGGCATTATCATGTCCGTGTTAGGCGCACCTTTTTTTCTTTATCTTTTGCGATCCAACTTTAACAAAGGGTAGAATCTAAAAGTTACAAGCGTTTTAAACGCTATGATATTATTCAATAACTCAAAATCATAAATGCAACTTTTAGGTAGGCGATCATGGTTGATTTTAAGAGCGATGAAAGCTGCGATCCAACTTCAATATAGGTAGGAGATCATGCTTAAAATACAAAATGTTACCCTTGGGTATAAAACAAAAGAAGATGTTATCAAATCCGTTGATTTGAATATTTGTGAGGGTGAATTAGCCGTGATCATCGGTCCCAACGGATCGGGAAAATCAACGCTTCTGAAATCCATTGCTGGCAATTTAAAACCCCGGAAGGGGCAAATTCTGATCAAGGGCAAATCCCTGTCATCGTATTCAACAAAGGGTCTGGCACAAAAAATAGCCTTTTTGCCCCAGTTCCCCACGGTTCCCAATGATTATACCGTCCGGGAACTGATCAGTTACGGCCGATTCCCCCATTTGAAATGGACAGGGAAAATGCAATCCACTGACTGGGATATCATCGACTGGGCCATGGAATTGACCCATCTGACGACCTATGCAAACCGTCCCATGGCAGCCCTTTCCGGGGGGGAGCGTCAGCGGGCCTGGGTGGCTCTGGCCCTGGCCCAGAAACCCCAGATACTGATTCTTGACGAACCCACTACCTACCTGGACATTAGTTTTCAATTCGAAGTACTGGAATTGATCAAATCATTAAATAAAAAACTAAACATCACCACCCTTATTGTTCTTCACGATTTGAACCAAGCAGCACGGTTTGCAGATCGGATTATTGTACTTGAAAACGGCAACGTCGTCCTGGAAGGCAAGCCAGATAAAATCATCCAGAATGGGGAACTTGAACGTATTTTTCAAATCACGGTGGGGATCGGCAAAGACCCCTATAACGACTGCCCATACCTGATCCCGCTAAAAAGCAGAAGAACAAAGGCGGGGACACTAAATGCCCAAGTTAGGGATTCAATAGGGGCGTAATTGAATGAAACTTTGACATCCTTCATATAACCCCAAAAGTAGTTGACACTTTTTTGCGGGCAATCCTTTGAAAACGGGGATGATACTCCGGCAAGTGTCAACTGGCAAATGAAGGATGCCGAAATTTTCAGGCGAAACACTTACCAGACAAGGAGAATGAACCAATGAAAAGAATATATGGTATTCGGAGCAAATCCCTTATAACGCTGTGTTGTTTTATAATGATGCTGGGTTTATGGTCAATGCCGGTATCTGCCGGGGCTCAGGATGGGATCAATTATCTAACAGGACCTGTCTCAGACCAAGTGGGTATGTATTCATACCGGGTGAATGATCTGGTGGAATATACAAAATCAGACCCTCAAGGTCAGGTCGTAAAAAGGATATCCATCCACCGGGATGAGCACGGTAATGTTGTGG
>JASFYZ010000140.1:0-13127 GCA_045046665.1 Desulfobacterium sp. | reverse complement strand
TATTTACTCCTGTAAAAGATTAATGCTCCTGTTGATTTCATTTTTCTAAATCGCTGTATTTACACTAATAAACGCAACCTTGTGAAATCCAATAGGGTCAAAATTATAGACTTCCATTTTTGCAAAACAGAAAATAGATTATGTATGAAAATTTTAAATGTCAAGGTATGCAGATTCCAAGGTCTGTCCAGTATTGTGGGGTCTTTCAATTCAAATTAGCCAAAGCTCAAATGGACGCATTTTTATTTCCCCACGATTATCATGTAAGTGCTTGATTTTATTAAGTTGGCATAAAAGTGATTCAAAAAATATATCCTTACAAATCAAATACTTAAAGGGAGTGCCAGGAAAATTGGGAATGCGCCCGTTCAAATCAACCCTGGAAAAAGCTTGTCTGACCGTGGAAAAAATATTAAGTTGGGTTCTTATGAAAACGCCAAAAGTTAATGGGGTGTCTCCCGGGGAGGGGTTTAAGTGAAAATTATGATATGTGGCAGTAACGGTCAGTTGGGATGGGATTGTATCCGGGTGTTTGAGGCGGATAACGAAATTGTTACCTTTAATCGCACTCAACTGGATATAACCGATTCCCATGCAGTGGAAACCACCATGGCCCAGGTAATGCCAGATGTGCTCATTAACTGTGCTGCCTTTACCCAGGTGGACCAATGTGAAACAGAAAAAGAGACCGCTTTCAAGATAAATACCCTGGGGCCGGAATATCTGGCAAAGGCCTGTGCCCGGCACCGGGCAACCCTTGTCCATGTATCAACAGATTATGTGTTTGATGGCCAGCGTGAACTGCCACTGGCATGGTCGGAAACGGATGAACCCCACCCCGTGTCCGTGTATGGGCAAAGCAAACTTGAGGGGGAGCAGCGCATTGCAAAGGCATGGGAGAACCACATCATTCTTCGGACTGCCTGGCTCTATGGTGCCCATGGCAATAATTTTCTTAAAACCATGCTGCGCTTGACCCTTGCCAATCCTGAGAAGGAATTTAAAGTCGTAAATGACCAGTACGGCTCTCCCACTTGGTCCCTGCGACTGGCGCTTCAAATAGAGCGGTTGGTAAAAGAAGAGGGCAGGGGCGTCTACCATGCCACCGCCGAAGGGTATTGTTCCTGGTATGAACTGGCTGTTTTTTTTCTGAAAAAGATGGAGGTTCCCCATAACCTGATCCCCTGCACCACGGCGGAATACCCCACGCCCACATCCCGGCCTTTTAATTCCATTCTTAAGAACAAACGCTTAAAGCAGGAAAACATTCATCGCATGACTGGCTGGCGTCACGGAGTGGAGCAGTTTGTATCCCGTTTTCGTAATGAATTACTGGAAGCGGCCCAGCCAGAAATTTAGCAACAAAAGAGCTTCCTTCAAATCACTTCAAAAATAGTTGACATTTTTGTGAAAAAATTATCAAAAAAGTGTCAAACCGTGAACGAAGGGTGCCGAAAACAGGCTGGAAACGTATGGCCCATGAGTACTGAAGGAGATTAAATATGGCTGCCATGATAAAACCGGATCTTTCCGGATTTGAGAACACAATTCGTGAGTATGTGCGGTATGTACTGGGCAAGCCCATGACCGATGCCACATCCATTGATCTGTTCAATGGGGTCTCCTCGGCAGTGCGCAAGCTGCTCATGGATATCCGAATTGACACGGAACAGCGCTATGATAGAAGGGATGTCAAACGGATGCACTATATCTCCATGGAGTATCTCACCGGGCCCCTTCTTGCCAACAATCTCTTAAACATGGGTATTCAGGAAGATGTTCGTGAAATTCTAAGGCACATGGGGCTGGATTTGGATACCCTGATGGCCTGTGAGCCCGACCCCTCCCTTGGAAACGGGGGGCTGGGTCGTCTGGCTGCCTGTTTTCTGGACTCCCTGGCAACCCTGGATATGCCGGGATTCGGATATGGCATCAACTATGATTATGGACTGTTCAAGCAGAGCATCATGCGCGGGTACCAGCGGGAAAAACCCGATCACTGGCCCAGTAGATCTTCGCCATGGCTCATTGCAAGATCCGGTGAAAAATGCATGATTCCAGTGTATGGCCGCATTGTGGACACCGAAGACATTGATGGGGGGTATAACCCCATGTGGTCCGAATGGAAATTGGTGGTGGGCAGGCCCCATGATATCCCTGTGGTGGGGTACGGGGGACACACCGCAAACAGGTTACGTCTTTTTTCCGCCTGGGCTTCGGAAGATTTTGATATTCAAATTTTCAATGAGGGAGATTATTTCCGGGCTGTGGAGCGAAAGATTAGCTCTGAAAATATTTCCAAGATACTCTACCCCTCCGATTCCCAGGAAGCCGGAAGGGAACTTCGCCTGGTCCAGGAATATTTTCTGGTGGCCTGTGCGGTACAGGATATCATTCGCATCTATTTAAAACAGCACGATGATTTTGATCAGTTCCCCCAAAAAGTGGCCATTCAACTCAATGATACCCATCCGGCCCTCACCGTTGCTGAGTTGATGCGCTCCCTTGTGGATGTCCATGGACTGGAGTGGGATAATGCCTGGGACATCACCACCCGGACCCTGGCATATACCAACCATACCCTGCTGCCCGAAGCCCTGGAAAAATGGCCCTTGGCCATTGTGGAGAAGGTGATTCCCCGTCATCTCCAGATTATATACGAGATCAACCAGCGTTTTCTGGAAACCCTCACCGTCAAGTATCCGGATGATCCCCAACGTCTCCATCGCATGTCCATCATTGAAGAGGGGAATGAAAAACAGGTGAGAATGGCCCATCTGGCCATTGTGGGCAGCCATTCGGTGAATGGGGTGGCAAAAATTCATTCCCATCTGGTGAAGACCGCCCTGGTCCCGGAATTCTATGATCTGTGGCCGGAAAAATTTAACAACAAAACCAATGGGGTTACCCCCCGGCGGTGGCTGTTGTCTGCCAACCCTGGTCTGTCCCGACTCATCACAGATGCCATTGGTGACGGATGGATAACCGACCTTGATGCCTTGAAAACCCTTGAACCCCTGACAAGCGACAATGCCTTTCTGGAAAAATTTTCCATGATAAAAAGGGAAAATAAAATCCGGCTGGCAAGATTGATCAAAAAGACGGCCTACATTGATGTGGACCCGGATTCCATTTTTGATATCCATGCCAAAAGAATCCATGAATATAAGCGACAGCTATTAAATGTCATGCACATTATCCATGGATATTTCATGATCCATGAGGAGGGGGTCATCCCGCCATCCCCCCGGACCTATATTTTTTCCGGCAAGGCCGCACCGGGATACTTTCTTGCAAAGCTGATCATCCGCTTGATCCACGGCGTGGCAGATGTGGTGAATAAAGATCCCCTGGTGGGCCAGTGGATCAAGGTGGCGTTTATTCCGGATTACAAAGTTTCCCTGGCGGAGATTATTATTCCCGGTGCCGATGTCAGTGAGCAGATTTCTACAGCGGGCATGGAGGCATCAGGCACGGGGAACATGAAATTTGCCATTAACGGTGCCGTGACCATGGGAACCATGGACGGTGCCAACATTGAAATAGCAGAAGCTGTGGGCCCGGAAAATATTTATATATTCGGTCATGATGTGGAAGAGATACAGGCCATGCGGGGGAGCTATGACCCCAGAAAAATATTGGCAAAAACTCCCCAGGCCCAAAGGGTACTTGATGCCATCAACTCCCCCTTATTCTGCGGGTGGGAAAGCGATCTTTTTTTTCCCCTTTTTGATGCAGTGGTTAGCAATGGGGATTATTACATGAATCTTGCGGATTTTCAGTCCTATGTGGATGCCCAGGCCCGGCTGGCTGTGGATTATGTTGATAAAAAAAAATGGGGGCAAATGACCCTTTTGAACACGGCCCGTACCGGTATTTTTTCCAGTGACCGTACCATCCGGGAGTATGCCCGGGAGATCTGGGGACTGGAACGTCAAATATAACTGCCAGGGCAGACCGTGTTATAGACCCGACCTGCCCACAACGAATCATGAAAGTAATATTAGACATGCCTACACTTTCATATATAATGGCCCCGGAAAAATATTTTTTTCTTGAGGTTTTGCCCAAGCCCATGTATTTAATAAGCCATTTAGCATACAGTAAAGAAGATTCAAAATATAAAGAGGAATAATATGGGCATACACGAACGTAAACAAAGAGAAAAAGAACAGCGTCGTAAACAGATCATGGAAGCTGCCAAAACGGTCTTTTCAGCCAAGGGGTTCAACAGAGCAACCATGGAGGAGATCGCAGGAGAGGCCGAACTCAGTCCGGGAACGCTGTATCTGTATTTTAAGAATAAAGAAGAACTCCATACATCACTTTCCATTAATATTCTCCAGCATCTGACGGAACAGATCACGATCTATGTTCACAATAAGGATCTTGATGCCATGGAAAAACTGATGGCGTTGAAGGATGTTTTTATTAATGTGTATGAATATGACGCCATGGTACTGATCAATCTTTTTCATCTCCAGTCCGGTGAAACACTGAAAAATCTTTCAGGCCCGGTTCTCAATGAGATAAAAGAGACATCTGCCGATGCCATCGGGGCCATTACAGCCATTGTTCAAGAGGGACTTGATCAAGGCGTTTTTGTGGAACGTCACCCCGTTGCCCTTGCAGATATTATCTGGGCGACTTACTCTGGGGTGGTGTTGTGGGTGGACAGTAAACGGCTTTTAAACAATGAAAAAGATTTTGTAATACAGACGCTGGAAACGGCCTTTGAACTCATTGCCATAGGCTTGACACGATCTAAATAAAGGGTAATCCTTTTCATTTTCGACATAATCTATGAATGGTCTGGGCATGCCACTCCCCCCTGCCTGAAAAAGTGGGGATGGCCCGGACCTTCAATTCTGCAGCAATTTCTCCGAATGTACATCGTTTTTCCCGCATTTCCCGGATGATATGAATAACCTCTGTTTTTGTGAACCGTTCCCCCTCCATGGGTTCAGGCATGGGTGCATCGGTGTTTTTTTGTTCTACTGTGGAGGAAACAGCCTGGGGGACGATTTTTTCTGTGAGAATATCATTTACGTTATTAAAGAAACACGTCATCGCCTGCTGGAATTCCGCCTGGGTCTCAGCCAGTTTTTCTCCGGTTTCACACATCCTTTCAACGGCGGTGGTGATGGCTGTCAGATGAATTTTTATGCTGGGCAGGATTTGATTTAAGGTATCGTTTCCCGGGGGAAGATCGTCAAAACTGGTTGCTTGCGATTCCCTTCGCTCTTTATACCCTCGTCTGTCAACGGATGTATTAAAATTTCCTTCAGCAGTTTTTCGCGTGGTAGCAGTGTATTTTGGTTTCTGACCTCGTTGGGGATTTCTCAGATTTTTTAAAAATTCATTCATGAAACCTCCTGAAAATATGGCGATTATCATAAAACACGTCCATGCAATGATGAGGGGGGGACTTCGGGGTTGACGCACGGAACAGTTATGGACAATGGATGCTGATATAAATAAGGGCAGTGAACTCGAATTATTGAATATCGTGTGATTTATTTTTTATAATTTATTTTTTTAATATATATGAATTCAAGGATAAGTCAAGCCGGAAAACGTAAAATTTGATGATTCGTTTTTTTGTGTTGATAGATACCTGGGAAGGCCGGTCTTGCTTTATTGGAAGGTGTCCTGAAAAATGGGATCATCGAGCATTGGAAAATATGGATCTATTGTTAAAAAATAATAATGGCGGATGGGTTTGGTGCCCTCTGACCGTTCATCGCTTTGGATGGGGTATTCGTGCAACGGGCAGAGGGCTATCAAAAAAATATTATCGCTGGGGGCCTGCCAGGAGTTTTTCCGTTTCTTTCTGAAGACAGTGATAAATATCCTCATCACTGCCAAAAATATCAATAACATCCTTGTGGTTGATAAGTTTTTCAAGGATAAATGCGGTGAGATATATGCTGACTACATTGGGATTCTGCACCAGGGTCCGAAAAGGGGCAATTTGAAAATCAATGTCAAAATCTTCGGCTTTGCACAGGGTATCAAGGCATTTGGCAATCTGCTCCTGGATGGCATTCTTGCTCGAGGTTTCCACAATGCCATTTTCCACAAGGGACATTGATACCTTGTTGCTGAACATGTCAATGTTCTCCCGCACTGCATGGATGCTCCGGTTTCTGTCCCGTTCTTTGGAGGATTCTATTTTTGAAAGCAATTTAGCTTCTCCGTGTCCCTTACTAAATGTTTTACCCATATCCTGTCCCTCTTAGCGTCTGTTTAAGTATGATTCCCGATGTGCCCGTGTTTCAGGCTTTCTGTAAAAGCAGTATTTATCATTAATTGCAATTATTTAAAGCTCCTGAGAGCCTGTTTAAATTTTCAACCTTTTTCTATCTGGAATTATAATCGGAAATGAACATGGGTGACAAGATAAAAATCATATCGCCTCAATAATAATCTGGGGAAAGCTTTTGCGGTTGAATCGATTTATCCGAACCCGGAAAGCAATTTTTTCAAAGAACATGGGGAGGGGTTGCTGGGCATCAATATTGAATTGAAAGGCTTCAATGGTTGCACTGGTTCCCTGGGGAGATGATTTTTCAAGGGTCATTTTCCGGTGTTTATCTGCAATGAGGAAAGACGAGGTCACCTTAAGGTCTTTGCAGTAAAAAAGGGGTTCTGGATTATCCGTGCCAAAGGGGCGGAGCCGATCCACCTCTTTGATGAACTCTTCTGTTATTTCATGGGGCTCCAGGGAGCAATCCATGGTTAACTGTTTTTCCAGGGGGTGTTCCTGGACGGCCAGGGCCACTTTTTCTGCAAACAGATGGGAAAAGGCTTCAATGTTTTTTTCCAGAATGGAGATACCGGCCGCCATGACATGACCGCCGAAGGTTTCCAACAAGGGGGCGCACTGGGTAAGGATGGCGTGGATATCCACCGAGGCCACGCTTCGGCAGGACCCAGTTGCCGGTGTGGCAGCAGTGGAGATCAGCACCACAGGTCTAAAATATTTCCGGGCGGTTTTTGAGGCGGCAATGCCAATCACGCCAGGGTTCCATTTTCCATTGGCAAGCACAATGGCCTGGCGGTCCAGGATGTCTGGCTGCCGGTGTATTTGATTTTCAATGTCTTCCACAATGCTTCTTTCCGTCTGCTGTCGTTTCAGATTTAGCTGATCCAGAAGGGAGGCGGTCTGTTCTGCACTGCTTTTTTCCCGGGTGGTGAGCATGCCCACACAGATGCGGGCGTGGGCCATGCGTCCTGCGGCATTGATTCTCGGGGCGATGCGAAAGGAGATATCATCGGAGTCAAACAGGGTATGATCCACCCGGCTCACATCGGCAAGAGCCTTGATCCCCAGTCTTTTTCCCTGTTGAATGACCCGAATGCCAGCGGTGGTGAGAATGCGATTTTCGTTTTTCAGGGGCACCATGTCCGCCATGGTGCCAATGGCCACAAGGTCGCAATAGGTCAGGAGATTAGGTTCGGTGATGTCATTCCAAAAGTTTTGCTCCCGCATGTATTTTCGCAGGGCGATAACCAGATAAAAGGCCACACCCACACCGGCCAGGTGATCAAGTTTTGCCATGCAGTCCTCCCGTTTGGGATTAACAATGGCAACGGCCCGGGGAAAAGGAGGTGAAATCTGATGATGGTCGGTGATGATGACATCAATGTCTTCTTTGGCTGCCGCATCCACGGCATCGTGGTTGTCTGAACCGCAATCCACGGTGATGATAAGATCAATGCACTGTTCCACTGCCATGGCAATGTGGGTGGGTTTCATGCTGTACCCCTCCTTTATCCGGTGGGGGATGTACCAGGAGACCTCGGCATTGACATGGGTTAGAAAATCATGGAGGATGGCGGTGGCGGTGACACCATCGGCATCAAAATCTCCAAAAATCATAATTTTTTCCCGGTGACAGATGGCCGTATAAATTCTCTCTACGGCAGGCGTCATATCTTTCATGGAAAAGGGCGGGGCAAGAGTGTCAAAGCTGGGATACATAAAAGAAAAAGCCTCTTCCGGTGTGGTGATGCCCCGATTTACCAGAAGTTCGGCAACGGCCCGGTGGCATCCGATGATGCGGGAGATTTTGGTCACCGTGTCAGGATCAGCTATCTTATAAATCCATTCCATATCCATAAAATTTTCCTGAAATTTTTCTTTATATCTAATTGTCCGGATAAAGTCAAAATATACGAGCCGCTTGCAGAAATAATAATATTTAGATCCACTTGGCTACATGTGGCCATTGAACTCTTTGACGCGTCGACATATGGTGTTGCTGCGTGGAAAAAGTTATTTCTGCAAAATCCTCCTACGACAATTCAAATATAGGGTCAACAAATAATACCATTTTCTATATTCGTTGTGTCCGGCAGGACATGCCCGTTATAAGAATATACATGGCAGCAAATTTCTGCCACAACAAAAATTGAAACCCTAATTATTGCACCTGTTTAGATGGGGTCTCGTACAAGAAATCTTAAATAATTATTGGTCAACCTTATAAATAATGTTATATAGATAGATTTTAGACTTTTCAGGTCAAACATGGGGGCAGGCAGGTATGAACACCATCATAAAAAAATTCCAGGTGGATAAGACCCGAATTGGTTTTTTAAAGTTTATTTTTGAGGCCCATGACGGGCTTGCGGTTATCACTACCCTGGAGCCAGCTTCAGGACAGGTACAATTCGCCATTGCACCGGGGTGTGTCACCGAAGTAGAAGCCATTTTAGAAGATTTAAAAAAGGACGTGAGGATAAATGAAGTGTAAGGGGTACGCATATATTTATACCATTGGCTGTCAGATGAACATCTATGATTCTGAAAAATTATTTGTCATTCTGAAAAAGATGGGGTACGAAAAAACAGAAGATCTGAACCAGGCAGACATTGTGATCTGTAATACCTGCTCCATTCGAGAAAAGGCCCAGGAAAAGGCCTTTAGTTTTCTGGGACGACTTGCCGATAAGAAAAAGAAAAATCCCCATTTGGTATCCATCATGGCAGGGTGCGTGGCCCAGCAGGAGAAGGAACAGGTGTTTAAACGAATCCCCCATTTGGATGTGGTGCTGGGAACCCATGCCGTGGCGAGACTTCCCGAAATTATTGGGACTGTTAAGTCCGGAAAAACTCACATTAGCGAGACCCGGGAGAATCACACTATTTTTGAGACACCACCCCGCATTGAAGACAACAGTCTCCATCAGGTTTCTCGGTTTGTCACCATCATGCAGGGGTGTGATAATTATTGCACCTATTGTGTGGTTCCCTATGTCCGAGGCCGGGAGCGCAGCCGAACCCCGGAGAGCATTGTGGAGGAGATCACCATTCTGGCTGAATCCGGAGTAAAGGAGGTGACCTTGCTGGGGCAGAATGTCAACTCCTACGGACAAAAAGAGGGGATTTGTTCTTTCTCCCAGCTACTGTCCAAAATCAACGAGATCCCTGGCCTTGAACGTATCCGGTTTGCCACTTCCCATCCCAAGGATCTTTCCGATGAATTGATCTTTGCCATTCGGGATCTTGACAAGGTGTGCAACCAGCTCCATCTGCCGGTGCAGTCCGGTTCCAATGAAATATTAAAAAAAATGCACCGGGGCTACACCCGGGAAATATTTCTGGAGCGTATTGAAATGCTGCGCACCCATTGCCCGGATGTGGGACTTTCATCGGATATGATCGTGGGTTTCCCCTCGGAGACCCGCCAGAATTTTGACCAGACCCTGTCCCTTGTCTCCACCGTTGGATTTGATGGCTTATTTGCCTTTGCCTATTCAGATCGACCCAATGCACCGGCGGCTAAATTTTCCGGAGCTGTGGATGAAGTGGAAAAAATGGCCCGACTTAATGAGCTTTTAGCCCTCCAGGAATCCTTTACGGAACAGACGAACAACGCCCTTGTGGGGAGTGTTCAGGCGGTGTTGGTGCAGGGAGAGAGTCTTAAAAAACGTCATGCGGAGCCCGGGGAGAATATCACCGCGCCCCAGATGACCGGACGTACAGATACAGGAAAGATTGTCCATTTCTCTGCCACGGGTGTGGTACCAGGAGAGATGGTGAATATAAAAATAGCACATGCCTATTCCCATTCTCTGTGGGGAACATGTGCAGGGGAGTCAACGTGAGAAACAGAGTGAAGAGAGAAAAGGTGGGCAGGAACAGTCCCTGTCCCTGTGGAAGTGGGAAAAAATTCAAAAATTGCTGCATGAACCCGACACCCAAACCAATGACCCTTAAGGAAGAGTATAAAAAGAACTTTGATATCACCCTTAAGGAACCCCATGAAATTGAGGGCATTCGGGCTTCGGGGGTGCTTCTTCTGGATATCATGAACAAGGTAGAACAGATGATTGCACCGGGTGTAAAAACAGATGACATCAACACCCTGGTCCATGAAGAGACCCTGAAAGCCGGTGCTGTGCCTGCTCCCCTGGGGTATCGCGGGTTTCCCAAGAGTGTCTGTGTCTCCGTCAATGAGGTGATTTGCCATGGCATTCCCGGGGATCGCATCTTAAAAGATGGGGATATTGTTAATGTGGATATCACCCCCATATTAAAGGGCTATTATGCCGATGCCAACAAAACTTTTTTTGTGGGAACCCCCACAAAAGAAGGTGAAAAGATAGTGGCTGTGGCCGCTGAATCCCTGAAACGGGCCAGGGATATGGTCCGGCCCGGGGCCCATCTGGGAGACATTGGCTGGGCCATCCAGACCTATGCCGAGGCCCAGGGGTGTTCCGTTGTCCGGGAGTTTGTGGGCCATGGAGTGGGGCTGGATTTCCACGAACCGCCCCAGGTACTTCATTTTGGTAAAAAGGGCAGGGGGATCAAGCTGGTGCCCGGCATGGTGTTTACCATTGAGCCCATGATCAATCTGGGGAAACGGGATCTTCATATCCTGGATGATCAATGGACCGCCGTCACCAATGATAGCTCTTTATCTGCCCAGTTTGAGCAGACCCTTCTGGTGACTGACACCGGTTGGGAGAGCCTGACTCCGTATTCTTTATAACCCACATGGCAGTAACCACCTGCCACAACGAAGATAGAAAATAGAACCATGCCGTCCCCGGCGGACCATGCTCTGACCTTGGTCCGCCCACAACGGCTGCCCTGACCGGGACAGGAAGGTCGGGGGGATATGTTCAAATCTTAATTTTTCATACTGTGTATGGGGGCGGGAATCCTGCCCCCCTGTTTCACAAAGGTATCCCGTAGATGGGCATGGGGGACATTCATGATCTGGGCTGCTCCCAGAAGGCCCCCAAAAGAGACCTTTTCTCCGGCTTTTTTTCCGGGGACAGGAATTATGCGTGTGGCAGTGGTCTTGTTGTTAATCATGCCAATTGCCATTTCATCGGCAATGATGCCAGCCAGGGTTTCCTCTGTAATGGCACCGGGAACAGGCACCATGTCCAGCCCCACGGAACAGACACAGGTCATGGCCTCCAATTTTTCAATGGTAAGGTAACCCTTGGCTGCGGCCTCGGCAATGTTCAGATCTTCCGTCACAGGAATAAAAGCCCCACTTAAACCGCCCACATGGGAACTGGCAAAGGCTCCCCCTTTTTTAACAGCATCGTTGAGCATGGCAAGGGCGGCGGTGGAGCCGGGCACGCCAATGCTGGTGAGTCCCAGGGCCTGGAAAATCTCACCAATGCTGTCCCCCACCGTGGGGGTGGGAGCCAGGGAAAGGTCCACCACACCAAACCGAATGTTTAAGGTGTCTGCCACCTCACGACCGATGAGTTCCCCCACCCGGGTGACCTTGCAGGCCGTAGTTTTGATAATCTCTGCAATTTGCCCCAGACGCAGGCCGGGGGATTTTTCCAGGGCCCGTTCAATGGCCTTTTTCACCACTCCAGGACCGCTTACCCCCACGTTGATCACGGCATCACCCACCCCCACCCCGAGATAGGCCCCTGCCATAAAGGGCATATCCTGGGGGATGTTGCAAAACACACACAGCTTGGCACAGCCAAGGCCGTCATCGTCTGCTGTCAAGGCTGCGGCTTTTTTAATCACCCGTGCCATCTCATACACGGCATCCATGTTGATACCAGAACGGGTGGTGGCCACATTCACCGAGGCACAAAGCCGCTGGGTTTCCGCCAAGGCCTGGGGAAGGGCGTCCATGAGTGCTCGGTCCCCCGGGGCAATGCCTTTTTCCACCAGGGCAGAAAATCCCCCCATGAAATCAATGTTAACGGCTTTGGCAATGTCGTTGAGTTCGTGGGCAATTTCCACCATCTGGGGGGCGGAAAAAGGGGCACCCACCAGACCAATGGGGCTTAGCGAAATGCGTTTGTTCACCACGGCAATGCCATATTTTTCACCCACAAAATCACACACCCGGACAAGATCCGCAGCATTTCTGAGGATTTTGGCACGAATGTTCTTTTTAAATACAGTGAGGTCATGGCTGACACAGTCAAAAAGACTGATCCCCAAGGTCACGGCACGGACATCAAGGTGTTCATTTTTAACCATTTCTATGGTTGATAGGATTTCTTGTTCGTTATACATGGTTTTTCCTTCAATTTTTATGCTCAGCCATCACCCGGGGGGATGGCATTAAATTAAATGGGGCTCATTGCTTAAATTTTATTAATTTTTTCAAAAATATTTTTATGTTGAATGGAAATATCCAGGCCCAGTTCCCCAGCCTTGCTTCTCAGTGCCTCAAATAGATGGGCCTGGTCTGTGGTGTGGGTTACTGCGATTTCATACACCATGATATTGGCATGGGGGTCATCCCCTCCTTTGAACACCGCTGTAAGGTTGGTGACGTTGACCTCATGGGCCGCAATGATTTGTGTAAATCTGGCCACAAGCCCTTTCTGATCAGGACCAACGGTGGTGATGAGAAAGGTTTCTGAAGTCCCGGACACCTGTTTTTCGTCCGAAGGGGAGATCTGATCAATATACACCTGGAGTCCTTCACCGGAAAGATCCTGGTCAAGGCGTTGCTGCAACGTCTTCACCTCCAGTGACTCTGGAGGTTCTACAATGAAAAAACCTGAAAATTCATTTTGAAGAATCATCTGATTAGCATTTTGAAGGTTGCAGTCAAGCGCATATAAACTTGCAGATACCTTGGCGATAATTCCGGGCCTGTCCTTGCCCAGAATGGTGA
>JASFYZ010000139.1:0-7725 GCA_045046665.1 Desulfobacterium sp. | reverse complement strand
AAAAGTGTCAATAACGCAAGCCTGACCCCTCCCCAGAGTGGCCGATGTTATGACCAACCCCGGAGATCCGGTCTAATTCTGTTTGGTTCCCAAGGCCTGTGACTGCAAGGGCATTACTTTTCTGTAAACCCTATCAAAGGGCAGGTTTTTACCGTTTATCGTTAAAAGATCCTCTTGAACAGAAATACCGAACAGGGCTTCGTTTTCTTCAAGATAGGGACGAATCAGCTCCCAGTCCGCATCTGATAAGCTGGCAAAAACGCCGCCGTTCAAATGCTCATCCACCACCTTGCAGTCTGGGTCCCTCAGATAAATGGCACCGCCGGAAGCAAGGGAGAAGAGGTTGGATCCGGGATAGGGCATGGAAAGGTCAATCACCTTTCCGTCATCATCAAAGGCAATCCCGTTGACAATGACAAAACCGCCGCCGTTTAAAGGATCACCTGCCATAAAAGATTCTGCCAGATAATCAAGGCAGGTGCCGTTGATTACGACCCGTGGGCTACCCGTGGCATTGATCAGCGGCCGTCCTGCAGCATTGCCCATGATATATACCTCGCCTCCCTTGGCACCATACATGAAGGTTTGTCCCACATCCCCATGGACCACAAACTTGCCGCGGTTCATGATTTGTCCCAACTGGTCCTGGGCATTGCCGTGGACGTGGATCTCCATGCCGTCGATACCAGAGGCCATGTAGTCCCCTGAGCTGTCATACACATCGAATCGAACATCATCGGTGTCAGGACCAAACCCGCAGCCAGTGAATCTCTGGCCTTTGTAGCCAAAACAGATATACTTTTTCCATCCCAGCCTGTAGGCTCGATTGATCATTCTCGAATCGCAATCCTTGCCTTCCGGTTCAAATTCCTTTGCATTCACCATAAGAATTTTTTCATTTGCAAGGGGAGCCCTTAAATCCTTACTGCTTCCACGGTCGATGTAGGCGTACAGACTGTTGTTATCTTCTCCTATTTTGGGAGAGGCTTTAAAAATAGCCGTGAGGCTCTGCCTGATGATCTGGCGGACAGAGCTTCGCTTTTTATTGGCAACGGGAAAAATCATGTCGTTTAAATGGGTCAACAGATCAATGGCCATGGCTTTTTGATCGTCGTTTGTTTGTGCAAGGGCTTCGATGGTCAAGCACACCTGCTGGATCTCCTGGAAATCAAGCGCTGCAAATTTTGATGTGCAGTATTTTTTAAGACCCTGTAAATCATTTTTCTCAAAAAAAGGTGTTACTTTTTCGGTTTGGGACGTTTTATCAGACAAAATGTGCGTGTCCACACAGGGGTCAAAATGAACTTGGCCTTCAGGCGTTTGAACTATGTCTCCAAACTTGTTCTGGGTGATGAGCTTTTTGGAACCATCCCCTTTTCCGGAATCCTTGATGGTAAAGGTAAAGGCCCCCCCATCTGTTGAACTTCCACCCCTTGCATTCCAATATTTGTCGGCAATGGGACAGAATCTGCTGTCTTCTCTTGCAATACTTTCCAGGGTGGCATCAATGGCCTGTTTCTCAGAGCAGACAAGACCGATCTGAACCTCGTCCCTTTCCTGGAGGGCAAAAACCTGGGGACGTAGCATGGCCGTGTCTGTAATTCCGATCAGCTGCATGAGATCCTTATAAGGGTCGTTTCTGGCAATGATAAAAAACCAGGGCCCATCAGGGGAACCCGTCATATGCTGGGACTGGATATATCGATAAACCTGCTGCTTTTCAGGGGAGAGACAGTCAAAATCATACTCAGTGGTTGGTGCCAGGGCTTCGATAATATATTCCAGGGGATAGTTGAACACCCTGTTGTATAAATCCAGCAGCAGAATCGCGGTTTCCGTGTCTGTCAGAAACTGGGGATGGATATTGTGCTGCTCTAAATACTCACACACGGCATGGTAATTGGCAAAATCACCATTGTGAACCAGGGCTTCATGCATGCCTGAAAAGGGATGGGCTCCTCCTGGATGCCACAGCCTTCCCCGGGTGGGATACCGCTGGTGGGCGATCCAGCCATGGGCCCTGAAATCGTCCAGGCAATAATATTGGGTGGCCTGCTCGGCATAGCCAACCACCTTGAGGATCATCACGTTTCTTGCGTGGGACAGGACAAATGCCTGCTTTTCCCCAAGGGAGGCATAATAGCTCTGGTTCAGGCGGTTGGAATTTTGGAACACAAATTCATCTTCCGCCTTTCTTTTGTCCATGTCGTATAATTGATTGGCCTGGATGAATTGTTTAAGAACCCCAGGCTTTACCCTTACAAAATACTGCCAGACATCGGGTGGTTTGACCTCAAGACCTATGGAAGTGTAATCATCAATGGTGGGTATTTGTTGGGATTTATACACGTCAAAAAAGGGGGTGATGTTGGTGGACTCCACTTTTGGGATGGCATTGGCATCCAGATACGCCACCTGCAAAAGGTAATGGTCTTCCAGCACATCCCGGGGAACCCCAAGATCGCTGGCATTGAGCCCCACCGCAGCAATGCCGCCCCCTTTACCATTGCCCCGGTTATGCATCTGAACCGAAGGCTCGTAAATATGCCGCCCTGCAATGGGAATGGAGGCCATGAACCCGGTTACACCACAGCCGCCCTCTTCATCGCACTTGTTAACAGGTGTTTTAATATGGGGAAGCCGCCCCCTTGAGTCCAATATATTTTTTATGATTTTATCCGTATTCATCTTTGCCATTCTTAAATTCCTCATTATAAAACCATTTTGAAACTGGGGGCGGCCTGGTATTGTTTTCTTTCTTCTTCATCCAGATAATCCAGATGAACCATAAGATCTGAACGACCCCGGAGTTCTCGGATACTTTTGAGCCCATAGGATCTTAAAATATCGCACCATTGTTTGCGCCAGGCCATGTACATGTTTACCAGACGCTGTTCCACATAGGCTTCATCAATCATGTATCCAAGTTCCGGGTCAGTGGTGGCGATTCCCCTGGCACAGCCCCGACCGCTTTCACAATTTCCGCACCTGACACATTCAACAGCCACAAGATCGGCGGTACCGATGACGCACCCATCTGCACCCAGGGCGATGGCCTTTGCAACGTCAAGGGCGTTCCTGATGCCGCCGCTTGCGATAAGGCAGACCTTGTCCCTGACCCCCTCTTCCAGCAGAAATCTGTGAACCTTTGGAATGGCATATTCAATGGGCATGGCAATATTCTTTTTGGCAATGTCAGGAGCGGCTCCTGTACCGCCGTAACTGCCGTCAATGTGGATAATGTGGGCACCGGCATAATAGGCACCAATGGCGACCATGTCCACATCCGTGGGGGTGGAGACTTTTATGGAACACAGCACATTGTGATTGATCTCCTTCATCCAGTCCACATGCTTTTTGTGGTCTTCCACCGAATAGACTGAATGGAAGGGAAAGGGGGAGAAAAGGGAACTGCCCACCACAGTTTGCCTCATTTTAGCCACGGCTTCCGTGACCTTTTCGCCGAGAAGATGACCGCCAAGCCCGGGTTTTGCCCCCTGGGCATACTTAAATTCCATGATAGGACAATTTTGAATGGTCTCTTCTCTGACACCAAACAGCCCCGTGGCCACTTGGGTGATGACATGTTCCTTATAGGGGAGAAACTCCGGGGGATAACCCCCTTCGCCCGTACAGGTAAGCGAGTTCATTCTTTTGGCAGCCCGGGCCCGGCCCACAATAACGGATAAGGCCGTGGATCCATAGGACATGCCACCCCCGTAGCAGGGAATGGAAATGGTTTTTTGGGGTCGATCATCCCCTGTTTTGTTCAGATCAATGCTGGTATCAACCTCTTCATCACTGATCTTAAGGGAAAGCCCGGGGTCGGGTTGAACAAACCGCATCATATCAAACCCGCCGCCCGAGTTGCCAAGATTATACTCAAGGTTCACATGGGGGGCTGCCCCTGTCTCTGCCATGGCAAAATGACCCAGGAGCATTTCAGGGGGCCAGCGGTAATCCCCCATGGTGTCAAGAAGGGGATTTTCTTTTAGAACCAGGGCGTCTTCCGGGCAGTGTTCAATGCAGTAATGGTCTGTTTTTTTACAGTCAAACCCGATGCATTTATGTTCGATGGGCCGGAATGGAGACGCATGATGTTTGGGCTTGATGTGAACCCCATGGGGACAGAGCTCGGCACATTTTCCGCAGGAAATGCAGTTTGAATTTCGTTTAATGATATATTTACCAATGGTGTTGCGAAACCGGGAAGGCGTTTCGCAGGTTTCAGGCAATTGATTTTTTGTCCGGTTCATAAATTATCCTAGGTCCCATAAATTATCCCATGTCTATCCCACGTCTATAGACACCTTGCGTTCACCAAAAATTGGTGCAAAGCTTTCCCGCTCAAGATCCTCAAACCACATGGAGCGTCCCACTTCACCCCTCAGCCTTCTGATTTCCCTCAACCCCATGGCACCCAGCATTTCAAGCATCTGGTTACGCCAGGCCCCCATTAGATTTGTGATCCGGTTGCTGCCATAATCAGGATCAATGGTCTCCAGTGAGACCGGACAGGGCAGATCTTTTTTACATCGGTCGCACAAACGGCATTCCATGGCAATGAGCAGGGGCAGATCAATGGAAACCCCATCGGCACCGCAGATGATGGTTTTGTTCACATGCTCGGCCATGCTGATACCGCCTGTGGCTATAATGTTGATCTGCTGACGCATGCCTGCATGGATCAATGCCAGATGGATATCCCTTAGCATATCCTTGATGAACCTTGGGTTGTCAGAGTGAAATTCTCTGCCCTGGGAATTGGCATACACATGGATGGTATCCATCTGGGTTTTGGAAAGGTCAACGCAAATTTGGGCATAATCAAGGGTCGCGCTCAGGCCAAGGCCCACACTGATACAAAGCGTGTCGTTCATGGCTTTTAAATCGCTCAACGCGGTTTCAATACCCGGTTCATAGGCGATTTCCACCATGTCCACATGGATCAAAAGACTTTGATATTGTTTGAAATTGTCCTTTGTGACCAACGGAATGATGGTGGACCCATAGGAGATGAGATCGTCATCCACCTGGTCTGCTGGCATGAACATTTTTGTTCCGATATGTTTGGCAGCTTTGAGCATGGAGAGGAGAACTTGTTTGCTCAATATGCCAAAATCAGGTTGCTGGAACAATATGGGAAGGGGGTTTTCAAGAATGGGTTTTACATCTACGGCAAGGGAGCCGTCTTCATTAAATGCCAGTCTTTCAGGTCGTCTTGAGAGCTCGATGCAGGTATTGATATATTCCCGGCCATGGATACCGTCCCGGGTGGGCCGAACAATCTCTGACATGTCCGTCCACATGGAATCAAAGCCTTTTCCCACAAAAGGCCCCCTGTATCCGGCTCCTGATACGGGAATGCTTCCCGTATGGGCCTGGTACCATGTGCGGTGAAGAACATCCGGTGTCCAGTAGTCGTCTCCGATTTCACGATATTCAGGATTGATTACCCGGGAGAAAATTCCTTTGGTACATTCCTGGATACATCTGAAACAGGAATTGCAGGTATAGAGATATTCGGGTTCCTCCATTTTACTCATATGAAGGTAGTTTTCCTTGAATATGTCATACACACATTTTTTTTTGACACACTCTTTGCAGCTTCCAGCGCAGTTTTCCCTGAACTCTATGGTGGTATACTTACCAACAGGATAGAATCTTGGCAGGGCCGCCTTTGTGTGAATATTGTATTTTTTAGGCATAGGGTAACATCCTTATTTTTATTTCAAGCCAGCCTCTTTTACAAGCGTTGCCACAGCCTCTTCCCATTCAATGGCCATGATATGAACCCCGTGGACCCCGGTGAGTTCTTTGAGCATTTCCATGGTTTCGATGCAGATCTTGATGCCTTCGTCTGACTGCTTTTTTTTCTCAACCCCGTCCATGCGTTTGATGACCTCTTCAGGTACATCCATGCCAGCAACTTTTTTGTTCATATACCTTGCCATGCCGGCAGATCTTAATGGGGTAACGCCCCCAAGTATGTAGACCTTTTCTGTGAGCCCTTCATTGTTGGCCCGTTTGATCCATTCCTTGAAGCGGGCCAGATTATAGATACTTTGGGTCTGGATAAAATCCACCCCGGCATTGATTTTTTTTTCAAGCCGGATCACCCGGTATTCAAAGGGATCAGCAAAGGGGTTGGCTGCCGCACCAATGAACATTTCAGGTGCCACATCCAGATCAAACCCACTCATGTCTTTACCGGTATCCCGCATATCTCGCACCGTGCGGATGAGGTTCACCGAATCAATGTCAAATACGTTCATGGCATCAGGCTGGCTGCCAAAACTCTGGTGATCACCGGACAGGCATAAAATATTCCTGATGCCAAGGGAATAGGCTCCCATGATATCCGATTGAATGGCTATCCGGTTCCGGTCCCTTACCACCATCTGCATCACGGGTTCGACTCCCGCCGCCACCAGATGGGCAGAGGCTGCAATACTTGACATTCTGACAATGGCGGTCTGGTTGTCCGTGACATTTACCGCATCCACATACCCGTTCAGCAGTTTGATTTTTTTATCAATGACTTGTTTGTTTGCCCCCCTTGGCGGACCGCATTCTCCTGTTATGGCAAATTCGCCCTTGGAAAGTTTTTCATGGAGCTGGCTGAATATTTTCATATGATATGGTCCTCCCTGACCAATCTTCTGGGGCCGCCTGCAAGACTGGTGTCCCAGTTTTTTGGAGGGATATAGGTTTTCAGGTTAGACAATTGCCCAAGAGTGGTCAACCGTTCAATTATCAGGTGCCAGGCACAGGGGGTATTGGGGTCAATTTCACACACCCCGTTCTGGGAGCCACCGCAGGGGCCGTTGAGCAATTTCTTGGCGCACCGGGTGATGGGGCAGACTCCTCCAAATACGGCAAGGCTGCAATCTCCGCATCCTGAGCACTCTTCGGTAAAAATACCGGGACTTTCCTGGATACCGATAAATGTGGTATTTACCCCCGGCAATACCGCTTGTTCTGGAAATTGTTTTGCCATGGCCTGAACGCCTGCTCCACAGGCAAGGGAAAGGACTACATCGTTTCTGGCAATGGCTGACGATGCTTCCTGGATGAATTCATTTTCGCATTGGCGTTCAATGGTCAGCTCTTCTATTTCAACGGGTCTGGATATTTGTTTGAAACTGAGCCTCAGGGCCGCCCCAAGAACGCCTACCTCGTCTTCGCCACCGGCAAAACAGGTTTTTACACAGGTTCCGCAACCAAGAATTAAAACCTTTTTATAAGGCTCCAAGAGTTCAATGATCTCTTTAATTGGCTTTTGACTACCGGTTATCATTAGTTGACTCCATTCATGAATATAGGGTTCGAAAAAAGACTATATTAACGCAAGGCTATGACGTCATAATCTTTTCGGTTTTGATTAATAATCCTGTTGCCCCGACGGTCCCGGGCCGGACCCATCGCCCGTCTGGGGCGGTATAGTACCATTTTTAACCTTTGTTGTGTCGTTGGACGGCATGGGTGTTCTATTATGAATAAATGCTGTCAGCGATTTTTTATGATTATTTTCCGGGTACTTATATTGCGACAATAAAATCGGGCACCCTTCATTCCTGCTTTACACTTTCACAAGGTGACTGTCCATCTTCTGGTGCTCGTCTTTTAAAAATTGCAACCTGTGCGGGTACTAATCACCCACAGCGTTTGGCAAGGCAAATAGATCAAATTTAGTCTTCAATTTGTATTGTTAAATTACAAATA
>JASFYZ010000138.1:0-10058 GCA_045046665.1 Desulfobacterium sp. | reverse complement strand
GGACTCATCTTTTCCCTGCCAGGTATCTATGTACCCAGCAGCCATAAGAATCCCCTGATAAAATGGTGTTTATAAAAACAGGTGTGGATTATTGCGTGACGGTAGAACAGCAGGGAATGGGAAACCTGGTGGATGTCACCAGGCAGGATGGAGATGATTACCGGGGGGGAGACTGAGGAGAGGATCTTTCTTCCCTGCCCGGTCTGGTGGTGAATAAATATTGGTCCATGGGTGGTGTTATAATGCCCTTTTTCCAGTTCCCGTTCTGTCCCCATAGAAAGAAAAGTGGGGACTATGTGGGGACAAATCAAAAGACCAACAAAAAAAGGGTTACAGCAAATTAGCCATAACCCCTTGATTTTATAATGGTGCGCCCGGACGGATTCGAACCGCCGACCCCCTGATTCGTAGTCAGGTACTCTATCCAGCTGAGCCACGGGCGCACAAACCCCTCTTAGATATATTTATGGGCGATGTTTGTCAATGTATTTTTAAAATTATTTTCACCTTCATTTAAAATTAAATTGACCTCCACCCAGAAAAATGGATATAGATAGGCCATGAATGACAGGGATTACATGAACCTGGCCCTGGAGCAGGCCCTTAAAGCCCGGCAACTGGATGAAGTCCCCGTGGGGGCTGTGGTGGTTGACCAGAAAGGATCTATTATCGGATATGGTTATAATCAAACCATCACCCAGACAGACCCATCAGCCCATGCGGAGATGCTGGCCCTGCGCAGTGCTGCCAAAAAAACAGGCAATTACCGGCTATGTGGTGCCACCCTTTACACTACCATTGAACCCTGCATCATGTGCATGGGTGCGGTGATCCATGCCAGGATCTCCCGGGTTGTTTTTGGTGCCCCCGATCCCAAATGGGGGGCCGCCGGTGCATTATACAATTTTGCTTCTGATGCCCGGCTGAACCACAATCTTGAAGTTGTACCCGGCATTTGTGAAGACGAAACACGCCATATTATCAGAAGCTTTTTTAGAAATAAAAGGAGAAGACAGTGTCAAACATCGTAGTTGTCGGCACCCAGTGGGGTGATGAAGGCAAGGGTAAAATTGTTGATATTTTAAGTGGATCTTCCGACTACGTGGTAAGATTCCAAGGGGGAAACAACGCAGGACACACCATGGTGGTGGATGGCAAAGAAATCATCAGCCATCTGGTTCCGTCGGGTATCCTCCAGAAAAAAAAGTGCTTCATCGGCAACGGCGTGGTGGTGGACCCCGTGGTATTGTTGGAAGAGATGGATTATCTCAAGGATAATCAGGTGGATGTTTCTCCGGACATGCTGAAAGTCAGCGACAGGGCCCACATGATCATGCCCTACCATAGAGCCATTGACAAGGCCCGGGAAGTCAAAAAAGGGGCCGATAAGATCGGTACCACCGGTCGCGGTATTGGTCCCTGTTATGAAGACCGCGCCACCCGTCGGGGCATCCGTTTTGCAGACCTGCTTGATCCTGATTTTTTTGCTGACAAAGTCACAAGCATCATGGAAGAAAAAAACTTCTATCTTGAAAAATTTTTTAATACAGAGCCCCTTGATCCCAAAGCGGTGATCAAAGAGTATATGGCTTTAAGGGATCGACTGCTGCCTTATATTGCAGACGTGTCTGTTGTTTTAAACAAAGGTATGGATGAGGGCAAAAAAGTTCTTTTTGAAGGTGCCCAGGGAACCCACCTGGACGTTGAGCACGGCACCTACCCCTTTGTCACCTCTTCCAGTACCGTTTCCGGCAATGCCGCCTGCGGTTCAGGTGTGGGGCCTTGTAAGCTTGACGAAATCATCGGCATTGTCAAGGCGTATACCACCCGGGTGGGAGCAGGACCTTTCCCCACAGAACTCTTTGATGACACGGGGGAGGCCATCCAAAAAAAGGGAGCAGAATTCGGTGCCACCACCGGCAGACGACGACGTTGCGGCTGGCTGGACATGGTTGTCCTGAGAAATGCGGCCCGTCTCAACAGCCTCACTGGCCTTGTTATCACCAAGCTGGATGTATTAGATGAACTGAAAGAAATTAAAATCTGCACTGGATATGAATACAATGGGGACGTCATGGAAGACTTCCCTGCCAGCATTAAGGCCCTTGAGAACTGCACCCCTGTCTATGAAACCCACCCAGGCTGGCAGACAGATACCTCAAAACTTAAAAGTTTTGATCAGTTCCCGGAGAATGCAAAAAAATACCTTGCCAGGATTGAAGAATTGTCCGGGGTGAAAATCAAAATTTTGTCCGTGGGACCGGACCGGGAAGCCACCATTATTCTGGATTCATTTTTCTAAAATTTAACCAGATCTCTCCCCCTTTTGAATCTGTGATTCAAGGGGGAACATTCACTTGACAACGCTTAAAAAATAAACTATTAATATGCGTCGTTTGGATGTCGGGATGTGGCTCAGTCTGGTAGAGCACAGCGTTCGGGACGCTGGGGTCGGAAGTTCGAATCTTCTCATCCCGACCACCACCAAACAAGGCTTTCAACGTTTTTGAAAGTTCCCGAAAAATTAAATTTTGACTAATCGTTAGTCAAACGGAATAAGCCGGATCTCATAATCTTTGAGACCCGGCTTTTTTTTTGGTTAATCCTGGACAAAATAATATTTTTTATATACTGGTACAAATAGAACAGCCCGAAAAGATGCTCGAACATCTTCCCGGGCCTAATCCTAACACACCTTTAAGGGAGGTATGTCATGAGTACCACAGCTATATCAAATGTCCACACTCAAGTAAATTCTTATCTTCAATCCCCTAACACTGTTGCTCTGGCCGAAAAAACCAAAACACTCTACCGCGCCGTGCTTCATAAAAAACTAATTCCGTTTTGCGAGATCAATGACATCACCACCCTGGATGATGATTTCAAGACTCACATCGGCGCCTATTCCAAATATCTCCAGGCTTCCGGCCTTTCCGCTCACAGCACTCAGCAATACCTCACAATCACCAAAATATTCATGACCGCCATTGGTGCCCCAATAAAATTCACATTCAAAATTCCCAGGCCAGCCAAACAGGCCTTTGACCTGAAACACCAGAAGCGGTGGTTTAATGACCGAGACATTGCCCGGTGTAAAACATACCCATTCCCACGGAATCACATCAGAAATCATGTATTGGTGAAACTGATGGTGGAGACCGGCGCCAGGGTCAATGAAATTGCTAATATAAAGGTGGGGGATATTCAGCTGGAGAAAGGGACCATCCTTTTGGGGGTCTCCAAAACTATCCCCCGGCCGGTGTTCTTTTCCCAGGAAACCGGAATTTACCTGGGGCAGTACCTGGCCGCCAAATTCCCGGACCCGGCCATGGACACATTTAAAAGAATTTTTCCCGGGTCAAACCAAATTTGGAGAATTATTATTGAAATGTTGACTGATTTAGGAATGAAGTCCCACGGGGATGGTCGGGGACCACATACATTTAGGCATTTTACCGCAACGGATTTACATTTTGTCAGGGGGATGGATTTGACTGATGTGGCTTTTTTGCTGGGGGATACCCCGGAAACTATCAGCACCAGGTATCTGCACCCGAATGCGGAAATGTTGCAGTCCCGCATGAAAAAGGCTTCTGGCTGGAGTTGATGATATAAAAAAAGCCCTGGGAATTATCACCAGGGCTTTTTTTTGGAATATTTTCGGAATATTTTAATTGAATTTTACAGCGGAGTGTTTAAAAAATCCCAAAAACTTTTCCCCGGGATATCCTCCGGGTTTCGCTTCGCCCGGGCCACCGCCTCCCCAAGCTGATACCGGGTAAAGAGCGCTGGCATACCGTCAACTTCGGCCAGGACGTATTCAGTGCATTCCCCGAATTTCCGCTCTGTATTCTTCACAACATCGGTTGTATAAACTTTAGATTTTGTTCCCATGGGTTACGCCCCTTTCGGTGGAGTCCGTTTGCGGAAAGAAGCCCACAGAAGGAATGACACCTTTTCCCGGCCACCGTCTGGGTACCGCAAATAGACACCACGCCTCATGGGGGACAGGCAAAACACATACTTCTCAATAATTGCAATACTCCAGGCTCCAGTAGCCCCATTAAGCAGCTCCACCTTATCCTCGGTATCAGGCCGTCCATCAAGGTCGAACGCCCTCAAACGGTAAATATTCCACGATGTAAGGAACCCACCAATTTCCGATTTAAAAAAACCAATCAATACCGGCAAAATCACGGCAATCACTATCCAATTGTTCATTAATCCATCAAGATTCATCTGCTTTTCCTTTTCTTTTGTTCTGATTCACAGCAATCGTTAAGCTTTTTTTCTCGTTGAGATCTATAATAGTTTGCCCTTGCGTGAAAAATTAGAGCAATGACCGCCAACGCCGATGCGCATTGGTCCAGCCGGGCAACAACCCCCCAAAATCCCGCAAGGAATATTTGCATGGGCGTTCCTAAATCGTCAAAAACAGACATCGCAATTCCATTGAAAAACCGTTTCATGACCCTCCATCCTGGTTTTCTGTTGAAATTGTCAAACCGATGCTCAGAGGTGGGGGCAGGTCAATGATTGCATCGTATTTATCTGCGCCTGTCGTGTGCTCATCTACTTCTTCTGTTGTCTCAACATCCTCCTCTTGTTTGCAGGCTTTACCCTGCTCAACTTCCTTTGCTTCCTCCGCAGCTTCCCCTAAATGACATGGCTGAGACAAAATAGGTTGCGGTTTTGTTATGTTGGTCGAGTATTGGATAATGGTGATCCCGGTGCATCCGGAAACCATAATACACAATGCCAGGAATACGATAAACCTAAGCCCAAGACACTTCATTTTTCTTTCCTATTTTGAGTATAAAGCTGGATAATTCCGATATGAAAAAATCCAACTTTATACATTATTAACTTGCATGCAGAGTTACCGCATGTTCAATATTGGGTGTAAAATATTTATCCCACAATCTATGTGAATCTGCATGGGCAAACCACCCCTTGTAACTCATGACAGAGCTCCGGCACTGTAACGGCTTCATGTGGGCGTTCCCGTGGTCTATTTTGAGCATCTGTCTTTTAAACCTGCTTGCAATCCCTTTTCGAATAAGCGTGTAATCTCCAAAGAACCGGTACCCTAAAAAATCAACTCCACGCACGGCTGTGGGGAAAATTTGATAATTTTTGTTCAATTCGAGCTTTAGATTGCACCTCAAATATTCAACAATTGTTTTTAAAACAACATGAAGCCCGGGCTTATCAGGCCCAAAAATAACAACATCATCACAATATCTTGCATAATACTGGATTTTTAAAATCTCCTTGCACCAATGATCAAAATACGCCAGGTATAGGTTTCCAAAATACTGGGATAAATAATTTCCAATGGGTACCCCTGGTGTGCTTTCAATAATTTCATCCAGCAATGATAACGTTTTTGCACATTTTATCTTTTTCCGAATAATGTCCTTTAGGATTTTATGATCAATAGATGGATAAAATTTTTTCACATCAATCTTGAGACAATACTGCGTCCCCGGAACATCTGACAGAAATCCTTTTACCCTGGCAACTCCGTCATGGATGCCACGCCCTTTGATTGATGAATATGTGTCCCTGATTAAAACTGATTCCCAAATAGGCTCAAGAATATTCATGATGCAATGGTGCGCAATTCTATCCGGATAATATGGTAGTTTGTATATCACTCTGGTTTTCCCGGATGTGTTCTTTGTCATCACCTGGTATTCTGAAGTTCTGTATTCATTGTTGGCAAAAATTTCATGTAACCCTTGAAAATATTTTTTAGAATTTGAATCAATATTTTTTACAGCATTGTAATGTCTCTTCCCTTTTCTTGCCCTGTGGTGGGCATGCTCAATATTTTTCAGATCTGATATTTTTGAATACAAATTGCCGTACCGTTTCATATTTTCCTTCTGCTTCATCCGCCCCCGAGCGTTCAGGGTAACCCTACCAGCACGTTTGCGGGACAGTTTTATATTTTGGCAAGAGCCAGAGTTTGGGCATATTCCCGAAAAAATATGATGAGTAGCCGAGCGCGCGGAGATATTCGAATTGGCATTCGAGGAGGTGTTATTCGCATTCAGATAACCGAACCCTGCTTGAGTGCCATTCGAAAGATTGCCACTGCAATGCAGGACACGCCAACCCCCGGCGCTATATGCCCAAACTGGTAAATCTATGAGAGCGTGTAATACTTATCTATTTTTTTAATTTGGGTTCGGAATGGGATCTCTTCTCCATATTTTTCCATCTGATCTATCAGGACATCCGAGCCTGTAAAAACAATGTTTTTTTCTTCCTTATCAACAAATTGAAATTGCAAGGTAAGACACATCCCTGATGCGTTTCTGCCATATTTAGATTTTTTAGTTTTGAATCCAGTGATTACAATCTCTTTGTTGATCACATCTTCAATTGACATTTTGGGACCATCCAGGATCGCCCGTTCTTCAGCAAAGTCTGAAAATTTTTTCATTATGCCGCCTTCTTTTTAGCAGCCGAGCGCGCGGAGATCGCCGAATGGGCATTCGAGGAGGCGTTATTCGCATACAGAAAACCGAACCCCGCTTGAGCGCCATTCGAAAGATGGCCACTGCAAAGCAGGACACGCCAACCCCCGGCGCTGTTGTAGTGGTAATCTCTCATGAATGTTGCTGATGACCCTCCGGTAATGTTAGAAGGATAAAACGCACAATCTTGACTGAGGAATGCGAGATCTGTTGTGTATCCATCCAGGTCACCGAAGCCGGGGGCGTGCTCTGTGTCGATATACCCATCTGCTGTGTCATCAGCAAAGAGATCCGGGTCGTGGCAGACGAAAACATGGCAACTGCCATCCGTGTTATTGATATTTATCCCGTCCAAGAACTCCCAAACATTGCCGAAAAAATCCTCAATGCCCCGATACGAGTTGGCAACATACTCATCGACGGCAACAATTCCGGACAAATCCGAGTCAACTCCGGCCAAATCGGCAAGGATGCTCCCAGATGCGTTCCCGAGCCCTGCCGTCCTGCCTGCTGGCCTGACGTATGAATAACTATACGCACTGGCCCCAGTATATCCAGGAATAGTTGCTTGTGTATCCCACGACGCATATTCCGTCACAAACAAGTTGAAAACAATTTCGTATATACTCCAACAGTGGGGAAAAAATCCCTCTTGATGCTGTGTTCGAAATTGGCCCCGGGTCCTGTTGGTGAATGGGTTGGGATATGGATTGGAGGTATATCCGGACGTGTCTTTAATAGCTGAAATCAATTCTGCGCCAACTGCGTCTGTCGCAGCCACCCCTTTATATGCCCCAACATAAATGCAGTCGTCTGAGCCAAAAATGGGGGGTATATAGGCATCATGGCCCAAAAATTCGAATGGAGACTCACTCACAAACGAATATCTAAAATTGCCATCCTTGATATTTAATTTGTGATGGGCCGGTATCCTGACCATTGTTTGGCCGGTGGATCCATCTACAGTCGCAGCCGATCCGTCTGGCAGTTTGGTGCTGTCCTCTGAGTCTAATGGGTTGAACTCACCTGCAGGTGTCAGTAGCCCCCGGATCATCTTTTCATGAATGGGGAACACATTAAAATCTGATTCCACAAACAGCACGCCGATCAAAATGCCCTTTTGCCAGGCATCGTTCACGGCATCATACCTGGCGCCATAAACCATATCTGTCCGTTTCACATAGCGCTCATCCGCAGCTTTTTTTGAAATCCCAGGTGCCGGCCATATTTTTATAGGACCATCCATCATTGTACCACCTCCAATGCGTCAATTGCTGCCCACCGATCTTGTCTTAGCCTCGCTACATGTGCTCCAAGTTCCTGACATAGCACTTGAAACTCTGCAAATGTGATTGTATGATTATCGTTGACGTAATCCCTGACGACAACTTCAGCATTGGGATTTTCGGCATATGCAAGATTCCAGACAACCAAGCTCTGTGCAAAATCAGCGCAGTTTTTAGGTTTACAATCAATCCTAAGGCCAAGGGAATCAATAGGGCACCCCAGCTCAAGGACTTCAGCGTATGTCTGTTTGAGCACCTGTTTTTCGGCCTGATATTGGAGATCGGGGGCATCAGCGTCGAACCGGCATAAAACATAAGAGTACCCGGTACCACCGTCGCAGTCGGTGGTGGGCTGGATGCTGGCAGGAACAAGCCACTGCCCCTGTAGTCGTTGTTTCACCGGGTATTCCCGGCTGTGAGTCTTTTTCAATTCAGCGCCTCATATTTTCAAGTTTATCCCACATTAAGTTTGATTTTAATTTCATTGTTTTGTCTTTTTTTACCCTTTAATTATCGCTATAACAAAAATGTAGTTGAAAAATAGACATCCGAACATTCATCGTCAGCTGGTGCCCCAGTCTGTGCCTCATAAAAAGTGTGCAAGGCCATCATAGCTGCTCCCAAATCGATATCTTCTGGAATAGTAAATGGATTGAAATCATTTGTGCTTTCTTCGCTTTCTGCAATTTTCGAGAACGCTACCACATTAAACGCTTTCCCATCTTCATATGTTATGACAGGACCAGTGGTGCAAAAAGTACCGCTGGCATCAACGAACCTCCCTTCTAAATTTATAGTCCCAATCGCGCATGATGGATATGACGTGGTAGACATCTTTACTTGTTCTGCATAAAAACAAACCATAACATCTTCAGATCTTATTGCATCTGCATTATAAGGACTTTCCATTGGTACTGTCTTTATGTGTACCGCAATAGAGTCTTGTACAAAATTACTACTAAAAGAATTAACAACTGAAAAGGAGGCATTATCGCTAAAGGGTGATTTATATATCATTGTATTATTGGAATATAAACTTTTGTTATTCAGAACTTCATTTCCACCCCCTACATACGATTGACTTACCGCCCGCCCTCTCGTTTCTATTACAGAAGTTAATGATTCATATTGAAAGTGAGGTGATATTTTAGGTGGATTTGCTATAAGAGATAAAATGTCGCTTGAGTATGAATAAGAAAAAATATTCTCATAACCATCTCCATACCAAGTATATCCCCAATGATAACTTGAGTATAATTTAAACATAGATCCAGGAGTATTTCCAGATTCATCGTACCCATCTAATACTATAGTGTCAGTACCGTCTTTTGTATTATACCATATCCTATATGCATCAGGGAAGGAGCCGAAATCTTCATACCAGTTGACAATTGTTAAATCGGGTATGGTTCCCAAAATAGGGTCTAAAGATTCCTCTGCTAAAGCAGGCACACCGTCATTAGTATGTTTCGATAACCATATGCTAATTAAACTTCTTAAAATTGGAAAATCAGCATCACCACTTTCGTCGTCTAAGGGAACAGCAGCATATGAATTATTTATAAAATCCCACACAAAACAATAATCAGCTCCAAGTGAAACAAGCAGCTTGGAGGTGCACGGCTTAGGATTATCTTTAAATCCCACAATAATAGGCGCTTCCCATGATTGCCCTGGAAATTTTAAAAGAACCTCATCATCATCGGCAAAAGCTCCGCTATTACACGACATATATTCAATGGCAACCCCTGTCAATGTGTCTGTTTGATTAATTTCAAGTGACTGTTGGCTGGATTTAATATTTTCCAGGGTGATGTCTGCCGTATCTCCATCGATGGCGGTTATCGTGCCGTATCGAAAAAGAGGTTTCCATTTTTGCCAGCCAGGGAGCATAGCCAAATTATAAAATGTTTGTGCTGGGGTGGATACGACCGCGGGCAATAATTGCCCATCACGATCCAAATCATATGCGGCGTTGTTCTCGTATCCAGGCTGAATCTGGATATATGTGGATTCCCCAGGGATTTCTACCGTTCCAATTTCTCCAGACAAATCCTCTGTTAGATCTGCGCACCATGCCGATACTGTTTTATCTGCTGGCATTTTATTTTCGAGATATTGTTTCCGCTTTTCTATTGATAATTTTTGCATTGAAAGGATTGCTATTTTCTTCCTGAGTTCGACAAGTTTTTTTTGCTCGATATTTAATGGAGCAAAACTAAATGAAACCAGCTTTGAGTAATAATTAGACAACCCCTCTCCTGGAGAAAAAGGCGGAATACTC
>JASFYZ010000137.1:0-3868 GCA_045046665.1 Desulfobacterium sp. | reverse complement strand
GGGTATTTTTGCCCTTTTAGGCTAAACCACAGAAACTGCGGGCAAGTTTGTCCTCAAACAGAGTCTGTGCTTCTTAACGCCTAAAAGGGCAAAAATCCTACCCCCTTTGGTCTCCAATGTTCCGGTCAGGGCGCTCCTCGGAGGCTCTGCTGGCGGCACTCTGCTGCTGCATTTTCTTATAAAAAGACTTTACCTGGGAGCGCGGATGTCTCGTCCGCATTGTTAAAATACTTACTTTACTTTTCCTTGACATAAAACGCCCTCCGGCATACCTTCGATTCCATTGGAAAACAACGTACGGCTTTTAAAGGCACAACAAAACAACCATTGGAATACTCAATATATGAATCAACGAACAAACAATCTTGCTGCCTATATCTGGTCCCTGGCCGACCTGCTGCGCGGTGATTTCAAACAAAGCCAGTATGGCCGGATCATCCTGCCTTTTACCCTCCTGCGTCGCCTGGAAGGGGTGCTGGAACAGTCCAAAGAGGCAGTGCTGGCCGAACATGAAAAAATTCAGAAGCTGAACCTTCCCGAAGAAGCAGAAGAGAAACTCCTGCTCCGGGTCACCAATGGTTTATCATTTTTCAACACCTCCAAAATGGATCTCTCCAAATTAGGTGAGTCCGGCATCAAAGATAACCTGGAATTTTACATCCAGGGATTTTCCAAGGATGGCCGGGAGATATTTGAACACTTCAACTTTGCCGAGTTCCTCGGCCAGCTAAACGATGCCAACCTTTTATATAAGGTGATTCAAAAGGTCAGAAAAACCGATCTGAGCCAAAAGGCTGTTTCCAATTATGAAATGGGCCTGGTGTTTGAAGAGCTGATTCGCCGCTTTGCTGAATCCTCCAACGAAACCGCAGGAGAGCACTTCACCCCCCGGGATATTGTCCGCCTCACCACCTCCCTTGTGTTCATCGAAGATGATGACGCCCTGAACAAACCGGGTATTATCCGTACCATCTACGATCCCACGGCAGGCACCGGGGGATTTTTATCTTCAGGCATGGAATATGTGCGGGAACTCAATCCCCAGGCGATGATGCGTGCCTTTGGCCAGGAACTTAATCCCGAAAGCTACGCAATCTGTAAAGCAGATATGCTGATCAAAGGCCAGGACGTCACCAACATAAAACTTGGCAACACCCTTTCAGGGGATCAGCTCTATGCCGATAAATTTGATTACATGTTATCCAATCCTCCCTTTGGTGTTGATTGGAAAAAAATAGAAGGAGATATAAAAGACGAGCACCAGCTCAAGGGGTTTGACGGTCGCTTTGGTCCGGGCCTGCCCAGGGTGTCCGACGGGTCGCTGCTGTTCCTGCTGCACCTGATCAGCAAATTAAGGGATGCATCCCAGGGCGGGGGCCGCATCGGCATCATTCTTAACGGATCTCCTCTGTTCACCGGCGGGGCAGGTTCCGGGGAATCACAGATCCGTCGCTATATTCTGGAAGCGGATCTGTTGGAAACCATTGTGGCCCTGCCCACGGACATGTTCTACAACACCGGCATCTCCACCTATGTGTGGATATTGTCCAACAAAAAATCCCAAGAGCGCAAGGGCAAGGTGCAACTGATCAACGGGGTTCATCTTTGCGGCAAGATGCGAAAATCTCTGGGTTCCAAACGAAATGTCATGGATGACGATGACATTGCCACCATTACCCGCTGTGTCGGTAATTTTGAGACCATTAAAGCCCGGGAACTGGATAAACCTCTGGAACAGAAAAGCAATCGTGGCCGTCAATCGGAAAATCCCAAAGCAGCGGTCCCGAAAACCTTTGCCAGCAAGATTTTCAACCACCATGAATTTGGTTATCGCCGCATCACCATTGAACGTCCCCTGCGTGAATCCTATCAGTTCAGTGATGAGCGCATCGGTAAACTGCGTTTTGCCCCCAAGCCTTTAAATGCGGCCATGAAATGGATATATGCGGAATATGGGCAGGAGTGGACAGACCAGGGTTGCCAGGCATATGGGATATTAAAAAAACATGAAGCAGATATTCGAAAAGCCATAAAAACCGACTTCAAGGCCCTGAAAGAGAAACAGATCAAAACGTTGCTGGACAGCAAAACCTGGTTATTCCAGCGAGATATCCTGCTGAAAGCAAGAGAACTGCAACAGACCATTGGCAAAAAACAACATGATGATATGAACGGTTATGATGCTGCCGTTAAAGCCACAGGTGTTAAGCTGGATACCAAAGAAAAGAAACAGATCACCGCTGCCGTGTCCTGGAAAAATCTGGATGCCAAAAAGGTCATAAAAAAAATTCATAAAAATGCCAAGGCTGATCCTGTTTACGGGCTGTTTGAGAAGAATGGCAAGGTGGTTGAATATAAACCCGATGGCGATTTGCGGGATAATGAAAATGTTCCCCTTGATCCCTCAAAATCGGTGAACGAAATCAACGAAATCTATTTTGCCAAGGAAGTTCTGCCCCATGTAGCGGAAGCCTGGATAAACCCTGATAAAAAAGATGCCATAGATCAGGAAATTGGTATTGTGGGGTATGAAATCCCCTTTAATCGGCATTTCTATGTGTATCAGCCGCCCCGGGATCTGGCGGAGATTGATGCGGATCTGGATAAGGTGAGCGCTGAGATTATGAATTTACTCAGAGAGGTGCATGGATGAATGTAACCCTTGAAGAATTAAACATCTGGCTTGCGGTTTCTTCTGAAACAGAGCATCTGGAGTTTAAGGAGGCCAAGACCCAGTATAGCTCCACAAAGCTTTTTAAATACTGTGTAGCTCTGGCGAATGAGGGCGGTGGCAACTTCATTCTTGGGGTCACAGATAAAAAATCACGTCAGGTGGTTGGCTCCCAAGCATTCCGAAATCTGGAAGAAATCAGGGCAAAAATTGTTAGCCAATGCGCTTATCCATCAGGACCTGGAGCAAAGTGGCGGCTCGGTGGCCATTGACATCTATTCGAATCGACTTGAAATAAGTAATCCTGGATTACCTTGCATTGAACCGGATAGATTTATTGACGAGTATCAGTCCCGTAATGATCGTTTAGCCGACCTCATGCGTCGCTTACGTATCTGTGAAGAGAAAGGAAGCGGAATTGATAAGGTCATCAACAGTGTTGAGGTCTATCAATTACCTCCTTTGGACATTCGGGTTGGGCAGTCACGTACTACCGTGATTTTGTTTGCTCACCGGAATTTTAAAGACATGGATCGTGGAGATAGAATTAGGGCCTGTTACCAGCATTGTTGCTTGCGTTATGTCATGACTCAAAAAATGACAAACCAGAGTCTACGGGAACGATTCGCCTTATCCACCAGAAAGGTGGAGAAGGTCTCCCGGATTATCCGGGATACCATGGACGAGGGCCTGATCAAGTTGGAAGATCCTCAAAGCAGCTCTAAACGTTATGCTAAATATATTCCATATTGGGCATAAAACCGATTTACAAGTTTTAATTGTTTTCTAATGCCCCAAAAGGAGTGTTTTTTTGAAAAACAATATAAAAACAAATACTTCCAATTTGCAAGCAAATGACATTTTATGGGGAATTAAGCCTTTTCATACCTGTAAAGCATCTCTGAACTTGCTGGATAAAGTGAATACTGAAATTTTGGATTTCCACAATGAGGTGCATCTATAATGACGAGCAAATATCAACCATATCCTGAATATAAAAATAGCGGTGTTGAGTGCTTTGGAGTGATTCCGAAACATTGGATAGCCTCAAAACTAAAATATCTGGTGAATAAAATTGTCGATGGGGCACATTTTACACCAACCTATGTCAAGGAAGGCGTCCCTTTTCTTAGAGTAACGGATATTCAAAACAAAAAAATAGATATAAAGAATATTAAATATATTCCGAAAAAAGAG
>JASFYZ010000136.1:0-14326 GCA_045046665.1 Desulfobacterium sp. | reverse complement strand
ATGATTATTGTTTATATTTAAGATATAATATTTTATATTTTAATCGTCAATCCCCTCCTGAATAAAAAATTCGGAAGGGTGCTTCTCGGTTAAAAGTTTAAAAAATGGCAGATAGCCCAGCCATTGACACAGGTATGAACAACCCACGGAACTGGATTGTCCGGTTCCCCATTATTATCCTTGCTCCGTATAAAAACGGGGCTGTAATCCGCAAGGAGAGCGTACATGAGAAGGTATGAAACCATCTTTATTGCAGATCCTGATCTCCAGGAAGATGCCAGAAAGAATCTATTTGACAAATACAAAAACCTGCTGGTACAGGAAAAAGGCATCCTCGTCGACTTTGATGACTGGGGAAACAGGAAACTTGCCTATCCCATAAAGAAAAAAGCACGGGGCCATTATGTCTGCATGACCTATGGTGGAACCGGCGAACTTGTCATTGAGCTTGAACGTAACTTCCGCTTGGACGACAAGGTTCAGAAATTCATGACGGTCCTGCTGGAAAAAAATGTTACGGCCAGTGCCCTGGAAGCGGAAATTGCCGCAGCAGCTCAACCGGAAGAAGTAAAAGAAGCCGCCCCCGCAGCAGCTCAACCGGAAGAAGTAAAAAAAGCCGCGCCCGCAGCAGTTCAACCAGAAGAAGGAAAAGAAGTCGCCCCCGCAGCCACTGATAAGGCCGCAGACGAGGTAACTGAGGTAGCAGAAGCTGACACCCCGGAAGAAACCAAAGCCCCGGAGACCCAAACCGCTGAAGCTGCACAGGAGGAAAACTAACCATGGCATTCCAGAAAAAAAATACAAAAAAAAGATTTTTCCAGCGTCGTAAAGTATGCCGATTCTGCGCAGACAGCACCCTTGAAATCAATTATAAAGATGCCAAGGCATTAAGACCTTTTATCACCGAGCGGGGTAAAATTATTCCCCGACGTATCACAGGCACCTGTGCTAAACATCAAAGGAAACTGGCAGTTGCCATCAAACAGGCCAGAACCATCGCGTTCCTACCCTATGTTGGTAAACTCAGTTAACCCACCAAAGCGAATATAATGGATCAGTTACCCCATCCCAAAAACGCCCGGGCTGCCATATCAAAGGATATCCTCACGGGTATATCCACATGCCTGGTCATCGTTTCCATCACCCTTTATGTGCCCTTACTGGGATTTATAATGGCCATGATGCTGCCCATGCCAGTGCTTTTTTACCGGCTGAAACTGGGAAGAACCATGGCTGCCGTCATTGCCACCGTGGTTCTGGGAATCATTGCAACGGCTTCAGGGGAGCTATCCATTGACACGCTGTTTTACGGAGGACTCCTGCTCACCGGATTCATGATAGGTGAATGCATGGAAAGAAATTTTTCCATTGTCGCAACAGGGCTCTACACGATGCTGGTGACTCTGGGCCTGTGCTTTTTCATTGTCCTTGCCCAGACCACGTTCACCGGGGAGGCACTTCTTCCCATGGTGTCCGCCTATGTCGGGGCAAACCTTGATCTAACCATGGAATTATACAGCAACATGGGGATCCCCCAGGAAAATGTGGCTGTGATTGCCAAGTCCATGGACACAATCCAATATGTTTTGGTGCGGGTCCTTCCCTCATTATTTGTCTCAATGCTGCTTGTTGTCATCTGGAGCAACATCCTTTTTATCAAAAAAATCCTCATGAAAAAAGGGATACACTTTAAAGAGCTTGCCCACCTTAACAGGTGGAAAGCACCGGAACATCTGGTGTGGCTGGTCATCGCCTTTGGCATAGCTCTGATTTTACCGGTGAAATTATTTAAAATCATCAGTTTGAATTTTTTAATTTCCCTGTTGCCGGTGTACTTTTTCCAGGGCATTGCCATTGTCTCTTTCTTTTTTGAAAAAAAGAAGTTTCCCAAGGCCCTGAAAATTTTTATATACAGCATCATCGCCCTTCAACAGATTTTTCTACTGGTGGTGGTGGGGCTGGGTTTTTTTGATACATGGATTAACTTCAGAAAAAACAACACAGTGGACGATACCGTAGAATAGTGCGGCATAATCCGGCAATTCATCCCCTGAGCTAAAGACTCAGGGGGTTTTTTATAAAGAAACAACACGGTCTGACAACAGACTGAACCTTTATCGGAGGTTAAAATGAAAGTAATACTTAAAGAAACAATAGATACGCTGGGCATTGTGGGTTCCGAATGCACGGTTGCCCCGGGATATGCAAGGAATTATCTCTTCCCCCAGGGAAAAGCCATTGCCGCCACCCCCCAAAACCGAAAGGTGATTGAACAGGCCCGGGCCAAATTCGACCTTCAAATTGCCAAAGAAAAAAAATTGGCCCAGGAGATGGCAGTAAAGGTCAAAGAGATAAAATGCACCATTAAGGCCAAGGTGTTTGAGGAGATAAGACTTTACGGTTCTGTCACCTCCCATGACATCAAAGCGGCCCTGGATGCCCAGGACGTTTTCATTGAGCGTCGTGCCATTCTCCTTGCTGAGCCCATCAAGGAAGCAGGTGAATATAAGGTTCCTGTAAGGCTTTACAAGGATGTTGAACCGGAAATAACCGTAACGGTTGTCCCGGAAATCACAACAGACTAAGTGCTCCCCCTCCCATGGACCCTGTCCGTGGGAGGAACATTTACATTACCAAGCCCGAATATTTACCTCCCTGGGAGGGTATTTCCAAAGGAATCACCTATTACCCAAAAAAACACCTGCTTTTTCTTGAAAGAGCCAGAGGATTTACCGGAAACTTCTTTAACCTTCTAACCCAAAAGATCCCAATACCGTGGTAAATCCCAAACAAAAAAATATTGATCCCCTGCTCGACAAAACCCCTCCCCATGATCTCGAAGCAGAGGAGTCCCTTCTCAGTGCGGTTCTCATCGACAATGACACCCTGTTGGATGTGGTGGATGCCCTCAAACCCGAAGATTTTTACAAAAAAGCCCATGAAAAAATATTCCAGGCCATCATTGAGCTGTTTAACCGGGATGAACCGGCAGACCTTGTCACCGTGGCCACCCGGCTCAAGGAAAAAGATGAACTGGAAGAGATCGGAGGCGCAAGCTTTCTTGCCAGCATTGCAGATGCAGCCCCCATGGCCATCAATGCCCTTCATTATGCCAGGATCATCCAGGGCAAAGCCTCCCTTCGCACCCTGATCAAAAGTGCCACAGCCATTGTGGAGCGCTGCATGAAGGATAAGGGGGATGTGGTGGATATCATTGATTTTGCAGAAAATGCCATCTTCAATATTTCAGAATCCAAATCCAGCAAAAATTTCAGCACCCTTGGGGATCTCATCAACCTGAACATTGATATGTTGGAAGAGCGCCAGGGCTCCAGCGGTGGCCTTTCCGGCCTGAGTACGGGATATCCCCGGCTTGATCAGCTCACATCCGGCCTGCAAAAATCAGATCTCATCATTATTGCAGCTCGCCCCAGCATGGGAAAAACAGCCTTTGCCCTGAACCTGGCCCGCAATGTGGCCGTGGAAGAGCAGGTGCCGGTGGCGGTGTTTTCCCTGGAAATGTCCCGGGAGCAACTATCCATGAGACTGCTGACATCAGAGGCACGCATTGACTCCAACCGACTGAAAACAGGCTTCATCAGCCAGGAAGACTGGCAAAACGCCACGGATGCAGCAGGCATTCTTAACGATGTCCCCATCTTCATTGATGACACTCCCAATATCACCGCCATGGAAATTCGCGCCAAGACCCGCCGACTTAAAATGGACAAGGGGCTTGGTCTCGTCATCATTGACTATCTCCAATTGATGAAGGCCCCCTTTCATTCCGACCGCCGGGATCTTGAAATTGCCGAGATCTCCCGGGCACTCAAGGCCCTGGCCAAGGAGCTTGAAATCCCCGTGATTGCCCTTTCCCAGCTCAATCGTATGCTGGAACAACGGGCAGAAAAACGTCCCCTCATGTCCGATCTACGTGAATCGGGTGCTCTGGAGCAGGATGCCGATATCATTGCTTTTATATACAGGGATGAGGTATACAATAAAGAAGAGAGCAATCCCAACAAGGGCAAGGCAGAAATCATCATCTCAAAAAATAGGAACGGTGCCATTGGCACGGCCCACATGGCCTTTGTCGGTGCATATACCCGATTTGAAGAACTGGCGACCGGGTCCTATGAAAGTTTTGAATAACACATGAAAAAAATCATCGGAAGTACCGCAGGTCTCAAAGCCACCCAGATAAAACAGCTGGAAAAATTATACCTTTACCGCACGGATCCAGAGTATCTTATATCCCTGGAACAGACCCAAGAACTGGTCGCCATCTCCCATGACATTGGACGACAGGTGGGGCTTCTCATCGACCGGGCTGGAAAAACCATATATGTCATTGCCGGGGATGCCCACCGCATTGTTATCCCGGACACCACGGATTACCGGGCTCTTCCCGGACAGCTCAAGGGGCTGCGGTGTATCCATACCCACCTTAAAGATGATCCCCTGTCCCAGGATGACCTCACCGATCTTGCCCTGCTTCGCCTGGATTTCATGGCCGCTGTTACCGTCACCGACGCTGGGTTGCCTGGAAAAATTTACAGAGGACACATTCTTCCCCAGGAAGAAGGGTTGCCCTATGAGGTGATGCCCCCCATTTTTTCTGATGGGCTTGACATGGACTGCACCGCAATGATCAAGGCATTGGAGTCGGAACTGAGTCGCCTTAATGCGCTTTATTCGGCGGACAAAGGCAAGGAAAAAGCCCTTTTGATCCATGTCACCACCGACGCGCCCAAGGAGGCAAAGGCCTCCCTGGAAGAACTCAAGGAGCTGTGTCGCTCCAGCGGTGTTCAGGTAATTGACACCGCCATCCAGCGACGACGAAAAATTGATCCTAAGTTTGTGGTGGGTAAAGGAAAGTTGGCGGAACTCACCATACAGGCCATCCAGAAGCATGCCACCATGCTGGTCTTTGATCAGGAACTCGGGGCTGCCCAGATCCGATCTATCACCGATTTTGTTGAAATGAAGGTCCTGGACCGCACCCAGATCATCCTGGACATATTTGCCAAACATGCCAAAAGCCGGGAGGGAAAACTCCAGGTTGAACTGGCCCAGATGCAATATCTACTGCCCCGCCTCATCACCAAAAATACAGCCATGTCCAGACTCACAGGCGGTATTGGGGGCAGAGGTCCCGGAGAAACAAAACTTGAGCTGAACCGAAGACGGGTGAGAGAACGCATTGCAAAGCTCAATAAGGACCTTTTAAAGATAAGAAAACAGCGCTCCCAGCAACGGGCCCAGCGCAACCGTAAAGGGGTGCCCGTCATCTCCATTGTGGGATATACCAATGCGGGAAAGTCCACCCTGTTAAACAGCCTGACCCAAAGCAATATCACTGTAGCAAACAAACTGTTTGCCACCCTGGACCCCTCCAGTCGACGACTGAGGTTCCCCCAGGATGTTGAGGTTATCATCACCGATACCGTGGGGTTTATCCAGGACCTTCCGGATGAACTCATGGATGCCTTCCAGGCCACCCTGGAAGAACTTGAACAGGCAGATATCCTGCTCCATGTAGTGGATATCAGCAATCCCAGATATAATCAGCAGATTGAATCCGTTGAAAAAATTCTGAAAAAACTCTCACTGGAACATTTGCCCGTAATCTTTGTATTCAATAAACAGGATCGGATTGAGATAAATCAGTTTGACAACCCATGGCTGCTTAACCAGGGTATTCTGGTTTCCGCCACCCGCCGGGAAACGCTAAAACCCCTTGTAAGCCGTCTTGAATCCATGGTACACGAACTCTTTGCATAAAAATAGAAAATGGGGTGGGCCAAGAAGTGGCCCCTTTGGGATGATCCAGAACACAAATAATAGACTTCTCGGGAAGCACAGGAATATATATGAAAATTCAACGCATTGAAAATAATTTTGTCGATGACACGACAATGGATGATTCACAGGATAGTCTGGATTGTTTTGGAAAGTTCAGCAAAACAGATGAGGTGTGTACCCGTTATTGTGCCGCATCCATCCAATGTGCACTGGAACACACCCATAACCCCGGCATCGACCTGTTTGAAGAGCTGCTGACCCTGAATTACTTCCCCGCACGGATGCAATAGGGGCTTTATCTTTGAGTGTTACGAATATCCATCAGACTGTGGACATCAAAAACTCAAAGCCTAACCTGGACAAGCCAGAAGCAAAAAGGGTTTCTGATTCTCTTGCCCAAATAACACGAAAATCAGCGGTAAGAATCTAAAATAGTATATTCTGATCTTCAGAAAAAACTATCCACAAAGGTTTGATTTTAAATTTTTATTTCATCTTAATCAATCAGACGGTGGCGACTTTGAGTAAGAAGACGTCTGTTTTATTTGGTACGGACAACATAAGGCCACCCCCAAAAAGTACCCTCTGCTAAAAAATTTTTCCCGGGTTCAGTATATTATGAGGATCAAAGAGCTGCTTGATCTGTTTCATCAACCCAATTTCAACCGGACCTATTTCCTTTTTAAGATATTTTTTCTTGGTGATCCCCACCCCATGCTCCCCTGTGATGGTTCCCCCCAGTTTTAATGTATGATCAAAAAGGGCATCCACCGCCTTTTGGGCCCTGCGGCATTGATCTGCATCCCGTTTATCATACATGATATTACAATGGATATTACCGTCCCCGGCATGCCCGAAACTGACAATGGTCAGGCCGGACTCCCTTTGAAGCTGTTCAATGTACTCCACCATGTCTGGAATACAGCTGATGGGCACCACAATGTCTTCATTTATTTTATGGGGGGCCAGTTGATACAACAGAGGTGAAAGAGCCTTTCTGGCTTTCCAGATAGCGGCAGTCTCCCCAGGGGTCTGGGCCGTCATGACCTTTATAGCTCCCATGGAGTGACACAAAGACTTCAATTGCTGGGCCTCGGTGGCCACCATCTCCTTTTTCCCGTCCACCTCAAGAATCAGCAGTGCACAGGTACCCGGTGCCACCACAGAAGGCCCCAGGACCGTTTTCACCAGTTCCAGGGAGGATCGATCCAGAAATTCCACACATCGTGGCACAATTCCCTGTCGAATAATGGCCGAGACCGTCCGGGCCGCCTGGTGAATATCAGCAAAACAGGCGGAAAGGGTTTTTATTTTTTCAGGAAGGGGGATCAGACGCAATATCATCCGGGTCACCACGGCAAGGGTTCCTTCGGACCCCACAATCAAACGGGTCAAGTCATACCCGGCAACCCCCTTGGCTGTCTGGACCCCGGTGTGGATAATATCACCCGTGGGCAACACCGCCTCAAGGCCAAGCACATAGTCCCGGGTCACGCCATATTTAACGGCTCTGGGGCCCCCGGCACACTCGCCAATATTCCCCCCCAGTGTACAAAAGGCGGAACTTGCCGGATCCGGGGGGTAAAAAAGCCCTTTTTTTTCCACAGCTTTATGAAAATCCCCAGTGATAACACCGGGTCCCACCCTGGCCGTAAAATTGTCTTCATCAATGTCATGGATGGTGTTCATACGGCCCATGGAAAGGACCACACCTCCCTCAAGGGGGAGACTTCCACCGGTCATTCCAGAACCGTTCCCCCGGGGAATGACGGGAAATTTTTGTTCACAGGCAAGTTTAAGCAACTGGGACACCTGATGACTGGTGGAGGGGAATACCACGGCATCGGGTAGGTAAGAACGCCCCGTGGCATCATAGGAGTGGCAAAAAAGCTCCTCCCTACCCTTTTCCATCCCATGGGGTCCCACAATTTTTTCCAATGCGTCTAAATCCACTTTCCGCATTCCCATGTTTCCCCCCACTTCCCCTAAAAATCAAAACCAAGCCCCATGTGAAATACCAGATCGCCGATGACAATTCTTTCAAAAAAAATTAAAAAACCTTTTTGATTGTGCTTTGTCCATATCAGGCCTTGACGGTTTCAATTTTCTTATACAGATAATTCATCTGCTCGGCATAGCTACCCTGTTTCTTCATGGCTTTTTCCACGGCGTTAATGGAGTAAATGGCCGTTGCGTGGTAACGATTAAAGCTTCTGCCAATTTTTTTCAGGGGCTGATCCGTATATTTACGGGCCAGATAAATGGCAATTTGCCTGGGCTGAACATATTTTCTTTTTCTGGAGGGTGAGACAAGATCCGTCTCTGCAACGCTGAATTCCTTGCATACCAGATTTTTTATGGCATCAACGGTGATCTGCTTTTTACTGCGAGAAATATTGGAGAGCACACTTTTGGCAAGATTTATGTCGATTTTTTCACCCAGAAGTGATGCCTTGGCAGTCACCCCGGAAAGCCCACTTTCCAGTTGTCGGACATTATCACACAACTCCTGAGCAAGGTAATCAAGGACTTCACCCGGCATGGGGGTGTTCCCCAGCCCTGCTTTTTTTTTCAAAATTTTCACCCGGGTTTTAAAATCTGGGGCCTCAATTCGGGTAACCAGCCCAAGGCTCAGACGGGACCTTAGCTGTTCGTTCATTTTCGGGATATCCCCGGGGAGATAACATCCGCTGAAAATAAGTTTTTTTTCCGCATCCAACAAATAATCCAATGTCATGGCAAGCTCATTCTGGGTGGCACTTTTTCCGGACAGGAAATGAACATCTTCAAGGATCAATACATCACACCGGGTCCTATACTTTTCCTTAAAGCTGTTGATGCGGTTATTTTTCAATGCGGAAACCATCTCATTGGTGAAATCTTCGGCCGTCACATAAAACACCTTATCCGTCACCCCCTGATTAATGGCATGGTGGCCCACGGCCTGGGACAAATGGCTTTTTCCAAGCCCGGTATCAGACACCAGGTAAAGGGCACCATTTCCATTGGCTCCGCCCTGGGCAAGGGAAAGGGAAGCAGAATAGGCAAAATCATTGTTGCTACCCACCACGAATTTGTCAAAGGTATACGCTTTTTTCAGCAGTCTTCCCGAGTCAAAGGGATTTCCCAATCCAGGCAGGGACAGTTGACGGGGAAGACGGGGGCGGACCGCAGGGATCGCAGGAAGATTCAATGGTTGGGGCTGGGATAATTTTTGCCTTGATCCCTTTTCCAAAGATTTTCGGGGTGCTTTTGAATCATGGACCTGGAGTTTTATGGCAGCATCCTTCACCCCAAGTTGCTGGAACGCTTTTTCAAGACCGGCAAGGTAATGCTCTTTGATCCGCCGTCGGGAAAAGGTATTGGGACATGACAAGGTGATGATATTTTCTTGGGCAGTAACGAATTCAATGGGTCCCAACCACATCCTATAACTGTGGTCTGGCAAAAATTCCTTCATATTCAATTTAACTTTTTTCCAAAAAGACTCCATAGAACTCCAATGACCGTCCTGGGCAATTTATTACTAAATATTTTAGGGTTAATGAATGGAGACATCTCAACAGTATCTCATTTGACCAATGAGATCATTTTTGACAGGTTAGAACACCCTTCCATTCTCTTTGATATGATCCTCCTCTATTATGTCATTATCCATCCATAGTCAAAGTGAATGGCCCTCTATTCAATGAACTGGCAAACCAAATATTAATAAAAAAGATAACTTCCTGTTTTAAAAAGCAATAAACCCGTGAAACATTCAATCTGCTGGAAATACAGGGGATGTTCTAAGGGACTATTATTTCATGATATTTTCCCCATATGCCCACAGCCCCCCCACACTTGGAATTTTTGAATACTCTTTAAAGCTGTAAATATCGATTAATTTCTTTATTTTTCATCAAGATGACTAAAAACAATTAATCATACCGTCATTTCAATGGTTTCACACGCTTGGATTTCTTTAAAAAAAACAAGCACCTTACGTAACCATATTTTTTATTTACACTTTCACAGGTGAGTAGTATGTTGAAGGCTTCAGGCAGGGGCAACTCAAAGTTAAAAAATCAGGGTCCAACAAAACGAACCTGATCCCATTTACCAAAGTTGAAGTCCAAAAGTGCAAAGTACTTTTACAGTGATACATAAAGGATGCACAAAAAATGAGTGATAATCTGAGACAATCTCCGAATACTCTGAGGAAACCCGTTCATGATGAATAAAAAACCACCTGTGATTGGCATCACCATGGGAGACCCCGTGGGCATTGGACCCGAGATCATTGTGGGTGCCCTGGAACATTCAGACTTTTCTGGAACCTGCACCCCCGTGGTTTTGGGGGATATTGACATGATGGCAAAGGCCATTGACTTCACCGGCAGTGCCCTTAAAATCCGAACCATTCAGGAGCCAGCCCAGGCCATTAATACCCCGGGCATCATAAACCTTGTTGCGCTGTCCCGACTTCCCGTAGAGGCACTGGCACCAGGCCAGCCCACAGCAGTAACGGGCACAGCCATGATTAAGTACATTGACACCGCCGTTGACATGGCCCGGAACAATACCATTGATGCCATGGTGACCTGCCCCATCACCAAAACCGCCATGAAACTTGCAGGCTCACGCTTCCATGGCCACACAGAACTCATTGCCCATGCTACAAATACCCAAAATTATGCCATGATGCTGGCCGGGGATAAATTAAAGGTGGTTCTGGTCACCATCCATGTTCCCCTGTCCCAGGTCAGTGAACTGCTGAGTGTGGAAAATATCCTTAAGACCATCCGCATTACGGCAGATTCATTGAAACAGCGATTTGGCATCCCCCACCCTGCCGTGGCCGTGGCCGGTCTCAATCCCCATGCCGGGGAGGACTCGCTGTTCGGTCCGGAAGAGCGGGATCTGATCACCCCGGCGGTGGACCTGGCCCGTAAAGAGGGGATAAACGTAGATGGCCCCCACCCGCCGGACACCCTGTTTTTCCATGCGGCCCAGGGCAAATATGACGGGGTGGTGTGCATGTACCATGACCAGGGCCTGATCCCCTTTAAGATGATCCACTTCCATGACGGCGTCAACACCACCCTGGGCCTGCCCATCATCAGAACTTCAGTTGATCATGGCACCGCCTATGACATTGCCTGGCAAGGAATTGCCAGCCATGAAAGCCTGATCCAGGCCATTAAAATGGCAACATTGCAGGCCGAAATCCGCCAGGAAGCATAATCTCCCATCAAGCCCCCCCCAATCACCGTTTGGGAGGGACGAAACCATAACCAAGCCCTGCTCTTTCAATCTGGACCCAATAAACCATGAATTCTGAAAACATTATTATTAAAGGTGCAAGGGAACATAATCTTAAAAACATTAACCTGACAATCCCCAAAAATAAATTGGTAACCATCACAGGGCTTTCGGGCTCGGGCAAATCCACCCTGGCATTTGACACCCTCTATGCCGAGGGGCAGCGACGGTATGTGGAATCGTTGTCCACCTATGCCAGACAATTTCTGGGTCAAATGGAAAAACCCGATGTGGATTTCATTGAAGGGCTTTCTCCTGCCATCTCCATAGAGCAGAAAAGTGCTGGCCACAACCCCCGGTCCACCGTGGGAACCGTCACGGAAATATATGATTATCTAAGGCTTCTATATGCCCGGGTGGGAAAGCCCCACTGCCACCAGTGCGGCATGCCCATCTCTTCCATGACCATTGATCAGATTGTTGACAAGGTGGTTGCTCTGCCCCAGGGAACGAAAATTATACTCCTGGCCCCGGTGATCTCAAACCAGAAGGGAACCCAGAGACAAACCCTTGAAAAGTTAAAGAAAGAGGGATTTGCCAGAATCCGGATTGATGGGGATATTTACTCCACAGAGGATCTGCCTGACCTCAAAAAAAACATCAACCACGATATGGATGTGGTGGTGGACCGCCTTGTCATAAAATCTGGCATGGAAAAACGCCTCACCGATTCCCTGGAAATGGCGCTCACCTGGGGCAATGGTGTCGTAAAATTGCTGGATCTCTCTCAGAACATGGAAACCCTTTTCAATGAAAATGCCTCCTGTATCACCTGTGGCATCAGCTATGGGGAGTTCACACCGGCCAGCTTCTCCTTTAACTCTCCCCAGGGAGCCTGCGCCAAATGTGATGGGCTGGGGGCTGTAACCCAATTTGATCCGGATCTCATTGTCCCTAACAAGGAACTCTCCCTGCGGGAAGGGGCTGTGGCTCCCTGGAACGGCAAGGAATCTGTCCAGTTTGCCGAATTTCTCGATGCCCTCACCAGTTTTTATGGCGAGGATATTTACACCTCTTTTTCAAAATTATCCGCAAAGTTTAAAAAGGTCCTGCTCCAGGGCTCCGGCCGAACTGAGATCCCCTTTTATTTTGAAAAAGAGGGCCGCCGGATCATTTATAAAAAGAAGTTTGAAGGCATTATTCCCAACCTCAAACGCCGGTACCATGACACCGACTCCCACAGTGCCAGGGAAGAGATTAAAGCTTACATGAATTTCACCACCTGCTCAAAATGCCGGGGCAGCAGACTCAACAGCGCCTCCAGTGCCGTGCGGGTGGCAGACATGGCCCTCTGTGACATCACAGGCCTGTCCGTGGAAAAAGCGGTGGGTTTGATCAGGGGAATGACCCTCCCTGGTAAGGATCAGATCATTGCCCAGCACATCACCCGGGAAATCTGTCAACGGCTGGAATTCTTAAAAAACGTGGGCCTCAACTACCTTACCCTGGACAGGTCTGCCACCACCCTCTCCGGCGGTGAAAGCCAGCGCATCCGCCTGGCCACCCAGATCGGCTCAAAACTCACCGGGGTCCTTTATGTACTGGATGAACCCAGCATCGGACTTCATCAACGGGACAACAAACGACTTCTCGACACCCTTTTAAACCTGCGGGACATCGGCAACAGCGTTCTTGTGGTGGAGCATGACGAAGAGACCATGCTCACTTCAGATCACATCATTGACATGGGACCCGGGGCTGGTATCAACGGCGGTCATGTGGTTTTTTCCGGGACACCCCAGCAGCTGTTAGCTGACCCCAATTCTCTGACAGGGGCGTATCTTTCCGGGAAAAGGCGTATTGAAATTCCAAAACAAAGACGCCGGGGCAGCGGGCATTCCCTGGCAATCAAGGGGGCTGCCACCAATAACCTCAAGGGAATTGATGTAAAATTTCCCCTGGCCTGCCTCACCTGTGTCACCGGGGTGTCCGGTTCCGGTAAATCCACCCTGGTTCTGACCACCCTGTTTAGACTGCTGTCCAACCGACTTTACAATTCACGATTGCCAGCGGGAATTCACACGGGTGTGGAGGGGTTGAACCACCTGGACAAGGTGATCCACATTGATCAGTCCCCCATTGGCAGAACCCCCCGGAGTAACCCCGGTACCTACACCGGTATTTTCACCCATATCCGGGAAATTTTTGCCAAAACCCCCGATGCCAGGGCCATGGGTTACAAGCCCGGGCGATTCAGCTTCAATGTAAAGGGGGGGCGGTGTGAGGCCTGCACCGGGGATGGGATCATCAAAATTGAGATGCACTTTCTTCCCGATGTTTACGTCTCCTGTGATGTGTGCAAAGGGCAACGCTACAACCGGGAAACCCTTGAAATCAAATACCGGGGGAAAAACATTGCCCAGGTAATGGACATGACCGTCAATCAATCCCTTAAGTTTTTTGACAAAATAGCCGCCATCAAAATTAAACTTCAAACCCTTGTGGATGTCGGACTGGGGTACATTAAAATCGGTCAGGCCGCCACCACCCTGTCCGGTGGAGAGGCCCAGCGCATTAAACTTGGCCGGGAGTTAAGCAAAAAAAACACCGGGCGAACCATCTATATATTAGATGAACCCACAACCGGGCTTCACACCGATGATATCAACCGGCTGTTGTCGGTGTTGAGTAAGCTGGTGGACTATGGCAACACCGTTGTGGTCATTGAACACAATCTGGATGTCATTAAATATGCCGACCATGTCATTGATCTGGGGCCGGAGGGTGGCGATGGTGGGGGTAACATTGTGGCCTGCGGAACGCCTGAAGAGGTGGCAAAGGTACCTGCTTCACACACGGGGCAATTTCTGGCAAAAATATTAAATAAGGATCCGCAACACTATGCTTAACACCATCAGCCAGGAAACTGGTTTTAGAAAAAATCAGGTGGCGGCCGTGGCAGAACTCATGGAACAGGGCGGCACTATTCCCTTTATTGCCAGATATAGAAAGGAACAGACCGGTTCCCTTGACGAGGTGGCCATCACAGCCATCAGGGATGGCCTGGCCCGACTGCGGGCGTTAGAGGACAGGAAAGAGACCATCCTGAAATCTCTTGAAACCCGGCAATTGCTGACACCGGATCTTAAAGGGGCCATAAGCGAGGCATCCACATCGGCACAATTGGAAGATATTTACCACAAGGTATTCAGGAAAAAGGAAAAGAGATTAGAGCTTTTATGCCACGTTACGGTTTGGTTAATGAAAGAAGGAATCA
>JASFYZ010000135.1:0-3534 GCA_045046665.1 Desulfobacterium sp. | reverse complement strand
GGGAAAAAAAGCAAAACAGCACCGCCACCGACCAGAAACAAGCCAGCGCGTGGCCATCCGGCGTTAAAGGATTCACTGACAAACAGGATATGAACAAAGAGAAAAAAAACAATCACTGGTGTCAGCCAGCGATGGAGGCCCTGCCAGGTGTTCCGTGAAAGTCCCAGGCCCGATTGCCACACTGAAATAATCACCACCCCCAGAATCAGCAAAAGCAGCCCGGCCCCCACAAATTCCGGCCAATATCGTTTTTCAAAAGGGAAAAAGGTGAAATTTTCAGCAGCCATGATGAAAAGCGGGTGCAGTATCACCAGCACCGCGATGAGTTTGCCGCTGATGCGGTGGAATCGGAAAAGCCCTTTTAAGGAAAACAGCTTTTCCAGAAATGAAATTCGGGAAACATGGAGGACCTGGGAAAAAATCAGTAACGCCGCAATAAGGCCCAGCACCTTGCCGGCGCGGAGAAAAATCTTATCCATTCCCATTTTATAGTAAAGGGAGGGGGATTCAAATAAAAAGGGAATGCTGGCTACAATCGCCATTAAAAGTGCCCCACCAGCAAGGACAGCGATCTGTAGAATTATGCGGGACCATTTTTTCGTTTCAGGGGTCTGTTCCATGGCTGCCTCCTTGGGAAACACCAACGAATTAAGGTAAAACCTGGCCAGCCTGGGTATCTGATGACTTGATGGCACCAGTTCTTGACTCAGCACCTGTCACACAATGATCCGGTCTTTAACCAATAACAAGCCTGATGGCTTCCAGATAGTAGAAGCTAAGACATGTTCTCGTGATATACAAGGCGTTTTGGGAAAAAGGCCGCCCCTCGTGAAACGGCCGACTCAGCCCACCAAGGACGGCAGCAGGGCGTCAGAGAGTCTCTCGTTGATCTCACTGATTGCCGGAAGGGAGAGTATCTCCGCCGTCTGGGCCACCTCATAATGGCAGCAACCTAATTTCCAGATCCGCGTTTAGTTTTTTATGATAGTTACATGTCTATCGGAAATATGCTAAACTCGTCAGTCATAAGTTCTCTGCACGCCTTGTTAAAATGTTGGCTAACCGACTGGAATAATTAAAATTGAATTTTAATTATTCCTCCCCTTGATGATAATAATTTCAACAAATTATGAGAATCCATGACTCTGGAGTGATAACTTAATTATGATTATTTGGCCTTTGGGTTTTCCTGGAGACTAAACCAATAATTTTTCACCGGGTTTATAAATAACGCCTAACTGGATCATCCAAAAGATGCGGAGGGCTTTCACCAAATATTAAAAGGTAAACAAATACCCTGATGATCGAAAAAGATTTTGATATACCCTTCATTGCAGACCTTGCACGTCGTGAGAAACAGATTCAGCAAAACTACCGTCCGATTATTGCTGTTCATAAATGGTTTGCCAGACGTCCCGGGACATTGTTTCGAGGTCTTATTTTATCTGAGTTCTCCGATAAACCCCTTCAGGAAGTCTATTACACCCCTAATAACCTTCCAGGGCTTCATATTGCAGATCCCTTTATGGGGGGGGGTATTCCTCTTCTGGAGGCCAATCGTGTAGGTTGTGATGTCACAGGGTTTGATATTAACCCCATGTCATATTGGATTGTAAAACAGGAAATTGAACATCTTAACCTGGATGATTATTCTGAAGCAGCCAAGCTGCTTTGCTACAATCTTGAAAAGGAAATTGGGCATCTTCACAAAACTGAATGCACACTTTGTGGCTCTCAAGATGCCCATGTAAAATATTTTCTATGGGTGAAAGTCATACCTTGCAAACAATGTGGAAAGAAGATCGACCTATTTCCCGGTTATATGCTTTCGGCTGGCTCCCGGCATCCCAAAAATGTATTTGTGTGTTCTGAGTGTGGAAAATTAACAGAAGTTGAAGACAAAAAAAAACCAGGCAAATGCTGCTATTGTTCCTTTAAATTGACCTCAAATGGTCCTGCCAAAAGAGGCCTTTGCAAATGCCCTGAATGCAGTGCTGAAAATCGTTTTCCAGATCCAGCTCTGGGCGCTCCCAGGCACCGCATGTATGCCATGGAATACCATTGCCCTATTTGTAAACCGTCCCATAAGGGTCGATTTTTTAAAACACCAGATGAAACAGATATTGCAAAGGCTGAAGAAGCGTCAAAACGTTTATCCAGTATAAAATCAAAATATATTCCTGAATCCAAAATTCCGAGTGGCGACGAAACAAATCGTCTGCATCGCTGGGGCTACACCTATTACAATGAAATGTTTAATCACCGGCAGCTTCTTGGCCTGGAACTTTCCGCACGGCTTATTGCCGATCAACCTAACGAAAGGGTCCGAAATGCCCTGGCGACAAATCTTTCTGACTTGCTCCGTTATCAAAATATGTTATGCCGCTATGACAGCCGGGTATTAAAATCCCTTGATATATTTTCCATCCATGGATTTCCAGTTGGACAGCTTCAGTGTGAATCAAATTTTCTTGGCATCATGATGCCTGGCCGAAGCATGTGTATCGGCAGTGGCGGGTGGGCAAATATCATAGAAAAATTCAAAAAAGCCAAATCCTATTGTGACCACCCCTTTGAAGTTAAATTTCAAGGCAAAACAAAAAAGGTGATCCCCATTAAGGGAGAATGGATTGGAGATCACTTAGATGGAAATGCTACCACCCACCCAAGACGAATTGATATTTCATGTAAGAACGCTGGTGCATCCAATCTTCCAGATGGCTCATTGGACGCGGTTTTTACAGACCCACCCTATTTCGGAAATATTCAGTATGCTGAACTCATGGATTTTTGTTATGTCTGGCTGAAAAAATTAATTGGAAAGAGCTCTCCTGCGTTTAGCGAGGCTTCAACTCGATCACCTGATGAGTTAACCGGCAATATAGACATGGGCCGTGGCCTGGATCATTTCACACAGGGCATATCCAAGGTCTTCCAAAAAATGTCCACAGCACTGAAACCAGGCTCTCCTTTGGCATTCACCTATCATCATAATAAAATTGATGCCTATTATCCCATAGCTGTGGCTATCCTGGATGCCGGTTTGACCTGTTCTGCATCGCTTCCTTGTCCTGCTGAGATGGGTAGCTCCATCCATATCAAGGGGACGGGTTCATCCATTATAGATACAATTTTTGTTTGTCGGACAACGGGTACCATGCAGGAGAAATGGATCGCAACCTCTCCTAAAGATCTTGCCGAAATTGTTAAACATGATTTGAATTTTCTCAAAGCTGGGAATGTAAATCCGACCCATGGCGACATCAGGTGTGTTGCATATGGACATCTCATTCGCCATGCCATCTGGAACTTGCGGCATAACTGGGATAAAACAAAAGCAACTGCAATACGCATTGTAAAGGTGATGGATTGGATTCAATCCTTTGGCGGATGGACTGAGGTTGAGAGATTCATAGACATGCCAGGCAAAGAAAAATCAAAGGAAGGTTCCTTATTCTCAGTGCAAAAAAGGCATTCCAATTATGGAGATAAAAATATTGATGTTCCCTTTTAAAGCAACCCTGGAAGAAATTA
>JASFYZ010000134.1:0-4644 GCA_045046665.1 Desulfobacterium sp. | reverse complement strand
AACACCCCCTGAGCTAAAGACTCAGGGGGGGGTGCCGGTTTTTCATAAAGTCATGGGGCCGGGTCATACCATCAGCCACCCATCATAATTATTGGAAACTGGGTCAGGCTTGCGTTATTGGGGCTTCGGAGGCCCTTAGATGCCCCGCTGTAGAACCTTGATACAATGGTCCAGCTCTTCCCGGTCTCCGGTGTGTTTTGCAATGTTATCGGATAATTTGATGGCCTTATGCCACGCCTTGTCCGGTGCGGTTCTGCATTTGGCAAGTTTTATGACAATATTCAAAGGGGTCACCCCCACATCGTTGGTCAGATTGGTACCAATGCCGTAGGAATCATTGATTCTGCCCTTGCATTTTTCATGAATTTGCACGGCCTTTGTTATATCCAGTCCATCTGAAAACACAATAGTTTTAGTGATGGGGTCTATGTGAAGTTTCTCGTAATGGCCGATTACGTTTTCAATGTATTCAAAGGGATCTCCAGAATCATGGCGGACACCGTCAAAAAGTTTAGCATGCATGGTGTCAAAAGTAGATAAGAATACTTCTGTGGTAAAGGTATCTGTGAGTGCAATCCCCAAATCCCCATGAAAAGCGGCAGTCCAGGCATCCACGCCGGTGGGGTTGGCCATTCTATAGCCGTTTAGAACGGCATGGAACATGAACCATTCATGGGCCAGTGTCCCAATGGGTTTGATGTTAAAATGTTTTGCCAATAATACATTACTGGTCCCAATAAGGGTATTTCCTTCAACACCAAGGATATCATTAATAAGGCTGATGTGGGCCAGGGAGGAGAACCGTCGCCGGGTACCAAAATCAGCAAATTTGATGCCGTTATCACTTAAAACCCGGGCTTTATTCAAATTGATGGCCGTCTGTTTTGCATGGGAAAGGGTTTCCGCATTTGTCATCACAAAATAGAGTTCACTGATGATGGCCATTAAGGGAACTTCCCATAGCATAGTGCGGTACCATGGGCCTTTAATGGTGAGGTTCAGACGTCCCCCATCCTGGTGCAGACACACCTCTTTGGGGTTAAAAGTATAATGTTCCAGAAAATCAAGATATACAGGGGTCATGAAGTAGCAGGTGTCCGAAAGAAAGGCTTTTTCTTCAGAGGTCAGTTTGAAAGTTGCCATACGATTCACTTCACATTGCAATTTTTCAGCAAATCCGTCGGGGAAAGGGGTGTCTGAACGATTTATGAAAAGGTACTCCACATCCACCCGGGGATACAGCATATGTACGGCCTGTTGCATGGTGAACTTGTACAGATCGTTGTCAAGAATACTCTGAATCATTTGTTTTAAATTCCCTTATTATCACAATGGTTTCACGTAAGTATTGGGAAACTATATAACAATTACGATTTTTTTTCAATTTCTAAGGTTTTTTTAAATTTAAATTAAGGAATAAAAATGAAGTCCAATATTACACTGATCGGTATGCCCGGAGCAGGAAAAAGCACTGTGGGTATAATTCTGGCCAAAAACATGACCTTTGGCTACATTGATACGGACATATTGATCCAGATTAATCAACAAAAATCCCTGCAACAAATCATTGATGAGAGTGATCACTGGAATTTAAGGCATATTGAAGAAAAGGAAATTTTAAAGTTAAATATTCAAAAACAGATTATTGCCACGGGGGGCAGCGTTCCTTACAGCCACAAGGCCATGACCCTGCTTCACAATATTTCACAAATTGTGTTTTTAAAAGTGAGTATTGATGAACTCAAGCGTAGAATACACAACTATGAAACCCGGGGCATTGCCAAAGCACCCAACCAGACCTTTATAGAACTCTTTGAAGAGCGCCAGGTGCTTTATGAAAAATACGCTGAAATTACCATTGACTGTGATGCACTGAACCAGGATGAAATCGCCGAAAAAATCAAGAAACGAACGGTGCTGGATCAATAATAGTTGTTGCTTTTTAATCGAGTCACGGTGGCAGCATCGGCTTTGAATTCAATTTCCGGTGCTGCTGGCAATGAAATTTGATGGCTTTGGGAAAAGGGGGTTTCTTTAAGCTTTTTATTGTAGGCCATCACCATGAGGGTTTCCAGGTTCACCACATCCTCAATGTTGTATGCCAGTAAGGTCTCCAGCGCTTTCTCATTACCATGGCGCTGGTAATCCTGCCATAGCTGTATGGCAATCAAACCATCAACCCCATCCAGCCCCCCCCGGTCAATTCCTAATTTTTTCTCACAGGCCTTGAGCCCCCCCCCATATCCCAGACTTTTTAAAATATACCTCAAATCAATGTGCACCTGATCCATTTTTATATTAAAAAAATTCTCAATAAAGGGGACATCAAAACATTTGCCGTTGTAAGTTACCACGGTACCGTAGGCAGATATGGCTTCGGGAAAGTGCTCCAGATTATCACCGTTGACAAAGGTTTTGATCTCTTTTCCATCATAAAGGGCGATGGTGGTGATCTTATCCCATCCTTCAAGGCCGGTGGTCTCAATATCCAGATAGGCTGTCTGGCTGCGAACCTCCGGAAAAATACGCCAGATAAGGTTTGAGGGAAGTTGTTCTTCAAAATATTTAAAATGACTATTTCCCAAATGTTCCAAGGATATATCCACATGCTGTTTAAGGGTGGATAGTCGTTTGGCAGAGATAGCGGAGGTATTATTTTCCTTGATATCTTTCCAGGAGTTTAATCCTTTTTTCCACAGTCCGGATTCTGTTCCAGCACCAATGCCAGGTATATGATGAAAGGTATTTTTAAGCATATATAATTTCCTATTTTATCGATTTTTTATTAAGAAGGTGGCATTCTTCACACCGCCTCAAAGATAATTGACACTTTTTTGAAAATATTTCCAGAGAATAAGGGAATACCTTAAAAAAGTGTCAACCAGTCAAGAAAGGATGGCAAAAAGCTTTTTATAAACGCAACATCAATTTTCATGCTTTGTTATGGCAGATCGGATCACAAATTATAATCTGTCCGGACAATTACAAAAAACTTGACGGGTAGGAAAACCATAGTTATACACTCCATTGTATATTTTATGCGAATAATTTTAATACAAGCAGAAACAGGTGTACAGTACAACACACGCGTCAAGGAGAATCACATGGAAGATAAAAAAATAATTCACATCATTGGGTGCGGTGTCCTGGCCCCGGATATAAAACATATTGTCCAGAAAGAAGGGCTTAACGTAAAAATGAATTTTCTCCCTGGTGGATTGCACAATACACCGGATGAGCTTCGCCGACGACTCCAGGAAGCCATTGATCAATCAGCCACAGATCCCCTGTGCAGTCGCATTGTGGTGGGATATGGGGTATGCGGTAAGGGGTCCATCGGCATCCGTGCCCCCCGGGTTCCCCTGGTTTTTGCCCGGGTACACGATTGTATTGCCCTTTTCATGGGCAGTGATCGGGCTTATAAACGTGAATTTGAGAAATATCCGGGGACCTTTTACATCTCTGCGGGGTGGTATAAGGAAAAGGAAGTTCCCAAGGAAAACGAGCCTGAAAAAATATGGGTGGGAACGGAGTCCATGGGGTGTCAGGAGTTAAAAGACCAATACGGAGAAGAGAGGGGTGGCAAAATCATTGATTTTTTCAGTTCCTGGCATCACAATTATCAGCGGGCCGCTTTTATTGACACGGGTATTGGTACAGCCCAAAAATCTGCCGAACATGCCCGGGAAATGGCGGGAAAATATAATTGGAAATATGAACGTATTCCCGGGGATCTCTCTTTGATGACCCGCTTGCTCACCCAGGACATCTCAGACGGGGAGATTGTCGTCGTTCCACCGGGCCATGTCACTATTTTTTCAGCCCTGGAAAATGGTCTTGATTCTGCACCGGACAGTGACAGCGCTATTCCCGGGCGGGGAAAACCCCGTCACCTGGTATATGATGAGGAGGACAATCATGGCCTCTCCATCCACTATGGTCTGGGTATTGATGCCGGGGGAACTTACACCGACGCCTCTGTGTATGATTTTAATGATAAGAAAATTGTTGATAAAAATAAGGCATTGACCACCAAATGGGATTTTTCCATTGGCATTGACGAGGTCTTGTCCGGCATTGATCCAGATGTGCTTTCCAAGGTGGAGCTGGTGTCTGTTTCCACCACTCTTGCCACCAATGCCATTGTGGAGGGGGAGGGGCAGAAGACGGGCCTGATTCTCATGGTCAGTGGCGGTCATGTGGCAGATAAACTTATTTCTCATACCCCAAGATGTAATGTAAAAGGGCAGATCAACATCAGCGGCGGTGAAGTTGAACCCGTGGATGAAGATGAAATTCGCAATGCGGTGCGCCAGATGGTGGATAAAGAGGGGGTCACCGCCTTTGCTGTATCCGGATTTGCCGGGGCCGTGAACCCCGACCATGAACTGGCGGTAAAACGGATTATCAATGAGGAAACAGGACTGGTGGCCTGTTGTGGCCATGAGCTTTCCGATCTGCTCAATTTTGTGGTCCGGGCCCAGACAGCGGTGCTCAATGCCCGTATTATTCCCCGGATGATTAAATTTTTCCGGGAACTGGGTGATGTTTTGAAAAAGCGGTCAATCGCGTCAGTTCGGTGATGGTGGTCAGGCATCACGTACATGTGCAGCGGCAGATCGAACCGGTCATGCGATTTTACAT
>JASFYZ010000133.1:0-5221 GCA_045046665.1 Desulfobacterium sp. | reverse complement strand
CCAGCTTTTTTTTCAAAATCTGGGAAAGTTCCAGAAGATTTAACACATCATTGATACTGTATGTGATCATCTCGTCTGACAGGGGTCTTTTTGACCAGTCGGTTTTCTGGAATCGCTTATCCAGGCAGAGATCAAAATGTTTATTCAACAAGGCGGCAAGACTGCGCCGCTGGATGCCAAGGAAACGGCAGGCGATCTCTGTGTCAAAAAGGTTATGAATCCGAACATGACAATCCCTTTCCATAGTTCTGATATCAAAATCTGCGCCATGGAACACCTTGGTGATGGTTGGATCTTCACAAAACAGTTTCAAAGGAGAAAAATCAGTGATGGTCAACGGATCAATAAGAATATTTTGTACGTCATCGGCAATCTGTATCAGACAAACTTTCTCCTTGAAATGGTGCATGGAATCCGCCTCAAGATCCATGGCAATTTGATTTTTTGTTTTTAACTGGTTACATATACTTGCTAACTCCTCATTTGAGCTGATCATAGTATAATCAATCATTTTTTTCTTGACCGTTCCAGGCAGTTGCCTTAATGTTTGAGTTTTCCACAAATAATCGGCATGAATACGTTCAAAGGTATCATGCCGGATTAAAATTCCTGTTTTTACAGTGGGTTTTGCAGGATTTTATAAATAACTGCCATGGACAGACCTGATTGGTACCTGGGTTCACCCACAACAAAGATAGAAAATAGCCGTCTATTTTACCAACATTTTCATATAAATTTAATTGAACACTTTAAACAATGGATTAAAATAATGATCAACATAACACTTCCTGATAATAGTATAAAGGCTTTTGAAGCCTTTCCCACTGGAATGGATGTGGCAAAAACCATCTCCGAAGGATTTGCCCGAAGCTGTGTGGCCATGGAGGTGGATGGTCAGCTCATGGATTTAAGCGGTGACATCATCTGCGACTGTGGGTTAAAATTTATCACCACCCGGGATGAGGGTTCCCTTGAAATTTTGCGGCACAGTGCCGCCCATGTCATGGCAGAAGCCATACAAAACCTTTACCAACATGCGGATCTCACCATCGGGCCGGTGGTGGAAAATGGCTTTTACTATGACATCGACATGGACCCGGTCTCTGAAGAGGATTTCCCTGCCATTGAAGCAGAGATGCAGAAAATAATCAAAGCCAAAAAAACTTTTGAACGTACGGTGGTATCCAAGGATGAGGCCCTTGTCATATTCAAGGATAACCCTTATAAAGTGGAACTCATCGAAGCCCTGGAAGACCAGGAAATTTCCCTTTACCGTCAAGGTGGATTCACAGATCTTTGCCGGGGTCCCCACATTCCCCACACCGGCATGATCAAGGGCATCAAGCTCATGAAAACCTCCGGGGCCTACTGGCGGGCCGACCAGACCCGACAACAGCTCCAGCGTATCTATGGCACCGCTTTTTTTGATAAAAAAGAGCTGAAAAAATACCTTCATCTCATTGAGGAGGCCCAGAAACGGGATCACCGTAAAATCGGCACCAAACTGGATCTGTTCAGCTTCCACCAGGAGGCCGCAGGCATGCCCTTTTTTCATGCCCGGGGCATGGACATGTGGAACGTGCTTCTGGATTATTGGCGAGAGGCCCACAGGGAAGCAGGGTATGTGGAGACCAAAACGCCGGTGATGCTAAGCCGTCATTTATGGGAAAAAAGCGGTCATTGGGAAAATTACAGAGAAAACATGTACACCTCTGTGGTGGATGAAGAAGAGTACGCCATAAAGCCCATGAACTGCCCCGGCGGCATGTTGCTGTACAAGACCGGGTCCCATTCCTACAGGGATTTACCCATACGGGCAGGGGAGATCGGTCTGGTTCACCGGCATGAGCTTTCCGGTGCCCTGTCAGGACTGTTCCGGGTCCGGGCGTTTCACCAGGATGATGCCCATATTTTCATGATGCCAGAGCAGATTGAGGATGAAATTCTTGGGGTACTTCAACTGGTAGAAAAGGTGTACAGCCAATTTGGGCTGGGATTCCATCTGGAATTGTCCACCCGTCCTAAAAAATCCATTGGATCCGACGAAAAATGGGAGCAGGCCACCAACGGGCTTAGAAATGCCCTGGACAAATATGGTCGGGATTACACCATCAATGAAGGCGATGGGGCTTTTTATGGTCCTAAAATTGACATCCACATTAAGGATGCCCTGGGCAGAACCTGGCAATGCGGAACCATCCAACTGGACATGGCCTTGCCGGAACGATTTGATCTCACCTACAAGGGCGCTGACAATCAAAAACACCGCCCAGTAATGATACACCGGGTGATTTACGGCTCCATTGAGCGATTTTTCGGAATCCTGCTGGAACATTTTGCCGGAAAATTTCCTTTGTGGCTGGCCCCGGTCCAAGCCATTTTGCTGCCCATTAACGACGAACTCACCCCCCATGCAGAAAAGCTGCAAAAAGAAATGTCAAAGATGGGTATCCGATGTGAAGTGAATAAAAGAACCGAAAGCCTGAAAAAGAAAATCCGAGAAGCCCAGGTAAACTATGTTCCCCTTATCATCACCGTGGGTGAAAAAGAAAAAGAATCCGGCACCCTGGCCGTCAGGACCCTGGATGGTAAGGTCCGCATGGGTCTGACCATGGAGGCCTTTTCACAGGTCGTGCTGAAGCATATCAAGGAAAGAACCCTGGATGCCCAATTATTTGAATAGACAGGCACTGGTATATCGATGGCCTCTGGTGATTTACGCAATTGCCATCTTTGCACAGTCGTGCTTTCCCTCCCCCGAGGTGCTCCAAGATTTGGATTTTTCTGACAAATTCCTGCACTTTGGGGGATATGCACTTCTGGGGGCGTTGATGGTGCGGATGTTAAAACGGGAATTGCCGGGGCAACGCCCATGGAAAATCATTGTGCTGGCCGTGGTGCTCAGCACATTTTACGGCGTATCCGATGAGCTTCACCAAGCCTTAGTCCCCGGCAGATATGCCGATGTCATGGACATTGTGGCGGATCTGACAGGCAGTATCCTGGGGGCCATTCTTTTCTGGTGGGATCTGCCAATTCTTGACAGACCCATTACAAATTAAGGATTAAGAACGTAGGGGCAGAATCTATTTCTGCCCCATGTTATGGGCAAACCAAGATGGCTTTTCAATCTTTGTCGTGGGCGGACCCACGTCAGAATATCTGTCCGCCCGTAACAATTATTTAAAAAATTGGGTTTTGGAAGTCACTTCTGCCTTAACTTGATTAAGGGTTTCCGTGAGGACGGCGATGACATTTTCCCGGATATCCCCTCCCACCACAATGTACATGACATCCTCTCCCACCGGAAGTTCTTTTTCTTCGGTAATTTCCACGATGACATCAACGATGCCCGGCCTGTTGCTCTGGAAATCCACAATTTCTTTAAGTCTTTTATGATTCACAGTGACCTTCAGTCCTGTGACCTCTTCACCTTCCCTGGATGTGGCGCGAACCACACCGTTGTGACATAGAATCATACCGGCTTTATGATAATCCGGGTGGGCTTTGAGTCGGTTAATCATTTCTTGAACATTCATCTGCTATTTTCCTCCCTAAATAATTTTCCATCATCGTTGTCTCACGATTTTGAGTCCATACTGCCAAAAATACTGGCCTGATGCCCTTTTGGGGGCTTGATCACAACATCGGCCACTTGGAAAGGGGGCAGGCTTGTGTTATTGACACTTTTGTTAAAATTTATCGTGAAACACAGGTAGTTGTCAAAAACATGGAGCCTGATAAAAGCCTCAGCCTCCAATAACACAAGCCTGACCCCATTGACCCACCAATTGTGACGGGTGGCCGAAGTTATGATCAAGCCCCGTTTTTGTAATATCGGTATAGAAGGATTGATCATTAAATTTCACAATTCATGGGTGATATTAAAATTCGAGCCAAATAAACATAAGAACATTTTCAAGAATAGTAAAGCAACATTGAAATAGATGCCATTTAAGGGCTTGCCCGGGTGGTTAAAAAATGATAATTGTTGAATTTATCGTCGACAAAAATCGTCGGTGGGGAACACATGAACTATGGAACAGGATGTTTTTATATGAAAAGAGAACGAACCATTTTTACCCAAAAAGATATTGAGCGGGCCATCACCCGGATGTCCTATGAAATAATTGAGGCCCACAAGGGGGTAAAGAATATTGCCCTGGCAGGAATTTTGACCCGGGGAGATTTTCTTGCAAAACGAATTCAGCATAAAATAGAGATGCTGGAAGGCGTACAGGTTCCCATGGGAGTCATGGACATTAATCTCTACCGGGATGACTGGACCCGCATCAGCCATCACCCCATTGTCAGGCCTTCAAAAATGCCTTTTCCTGTGGACGACAAGCAAATAATACTTGTGGATGATGTGCTTTTTACCGGACGAACCATCCGGGCCGCCATGGACGCCCTCATGGATTTTGGTCGCCCCCTCCGCATTGAACTTGCCGTGCTTGTGGATCGGGGCCATAGAGAGTTACCCCTCCAGGCCGATTATAAAGGCACCACCGTTGCCACCCTGCACAGTGACACCGTCAATGTTTTCCTGAAGGAATACGATGGTGAAGACAGGGTGCTCATTGAACAGGATAATGAATCATGAGTACATTATTGCATAAAAAAGAGGTGCCCCGGAATATCCGGCTGGCCATTGTATCTGTCTCCACCACCCGGGGAATTGCAGAGGATAAAAGCGGTATCTGGATGAAAAAAGAGATCAAAAAAGAGGGCCATGAAACCGTGGTGCATCATGTGGTCACCGATGAGGTCAATGCCATCCAGGCGATGGTAAACCATGTGGTTGACGACGTGGGACCCCATGTGATTCTCATGTCCGGCGGTACGGGCTTAAGCCCCCGGGATGTCACCGTGGAGGCGGTGTCTCCACTGTTTGACAAAGAACTCACCGCCTTTGGTCCTTTGTTTGCACAGCTCAGTTTTGAGCAAATTGATTCTGCGGCCATCATGTCCCGGGCCACGGCCGGAATTATTCGCAATACCATCGTATTCTGCATGCCCGGAAGCCTTAACGCCTGCAAGCTGGCCTGCCAAAGTCTGATTTTTCCGGAACTTGGGCATCTGGTGAAACATCTGTCCGAGGCTCCCTGATCTATGAAGTTCATAAGGAACGCAAACTTATTAACCTGAGCAAAGATAATAATTGATTTTGGTATAAGAGCAAGATGCATCACACGAGTAATAGTGACTGTCCCTTTGAGTT
>JASFYZ010000132.1:0-10687 GCA_045046665.1 Desulfobacterium sp. | reverse complement strand
CAAGTCTGAAATAAAAAAACAAAGGCTTTCAGGTTATAAGGAGCCGGACAAAGTGGTCCAGATTTTAGCTGCCCTGGCCGAACATCCCCATACCCGCAAACTGACCCACACCGGAAGACGCAGACTAAATGTCCTGATCCCCCTTGTGGCAGAAATTTCAGGCGAGCAAAGCCAACCGGAGCTAACGCTGCAACGCCTTATTTCCCTCATCACCGCCATAGAACGGCGCACATGTTATCTGTCCCTGCTCCTGGAAAATCCCACGGCCATAAATACCCTGGCCACCCTGGCCACAAAAAGCCCGTGGATTATCTCCTTTCTTTCCCAGCACCCGGCCCTGCTGGATGAACTACTTGATCCTGCCACCCTTTATACACCGCCGGATCGCCCCTCCCTGGAGCGGGATCTGACCCATCGCATGACCCCCATTCCCCTGGATGATTTTGAGTTTCAACTGGAAGAGTTATGCATTTTTAAACTCACCAGCACCCTGCGGGTGGCCGCCGCAGACATCAGCGGGGATTATCCCTTAATGAAGGTCAGTGACGCGCTCACCGACATTGCCGAGACCGTCCTCCAACAGGTGCTTTGCATTGCCTGGCAGCAGACCGCAAGGAGATACGGGGTACCTTCGGGCATTGCCCCAGCCCCGGGGACCACACCGGGATTTGCCGCCATTGCCTATGGTAAACTGGGGGGCATTGAGCTCGGGTATAAATCTGACCTGGACCTGGTGTTTGTCCACTCAGAGATTGAAGGGCACACCACGGGAACGAAACGATCCATTAAGAACATGCAGTTCTATACACTGTTGGGCCAGAGAATCATCACCATGCTGACCATGCACACCCCGGCGGGAACCCTTTACAAACCAGACATGAGACTTCGCCCCAGTGGACAGGCCGGAATGATCGTCAGCCACATCGACGCCTTTTGTGACTACATGGAAAACCAGGCCTGGACCTGGGAACACCAGGCCATCATCCGGGCACGACCGGTGGCCGGGGACCCCATTTTATGGAAACAGTTCAATGCAATTCGACAACGGGTGATGGAAATCAGGCGGGAGATCCCGGTCCTTCAGAAAGAGATCCGAGACATGCGGGAACGGATGAAAAAACAGTGCCTGACCTCCCTGCCCCATGAATTTGATATAAAACAGGGTGAAGGGGGCATTGTGGACATTGAGTTTCTGGTGCAGTTTCTAACCTTGAAGCATGCCTGCAACCACCCGGCCCTGATTCAATGGACCGACAATATCCGCCTCATTGAAACCCTGGAAAAGGAAAATATTTTATCCACTATCCAGGCCCGAAACCTCCAAAAAACCTACATTGTTCTTAGGAAAACCATTCACCGTCTTGATCTCCAGGAAAAAACGGAACAAATTTCGCCGTCCCGGTTCCAGGATCAGACCCGAATGGTGTCCGAACTATTCCAGAGGACCTTGTGCAACCATATTGTGTAAGGAAAGTTCAAATGACGACAACAGCCTGGGAGACACCCTTCTGGCCAGAAGGGGTTGCCCACACCATTTCAGACTACAACTATCCCCTAACCCGGATTCTGGACGATGCGGCCCAGAAATACCCGGAACATATATTTACCCTGTTCAATGGAAGGCCCAGAACCTATGCCCAGGCAAGGGATACAGCCAACAGAGTGGCCAATTTTCTGGCACAATACGGCATTAAAAAGGGAGATCGGGTGGCCCTTTTTCTGCCCAATATTCCCCAGTTTCCTGAAATTTTTTTTGGTATTCTAAAAGCCGGAGCCGTATGCGTCAACTGCAATCCCATGTACACGGCATCGGAACTCAATCATCAATTAAGCGACTCGGGCTCAAGGATGATCTTCTGCATGGATCATCCCACACTATATGACAATACCGTGGCCGCCATTGAGCAGACAGATGTTGAAACCGTTGTGATCTGCAATATCAAATCCTACCTTCCCAAGGCCCAGGCGTTTATCGGTGGACTGCTCGGCAAACTCCCCAAGGCATCCAGACATCTTCCCGACCATCTCAATTTTGATGACATTGTGGCAGATGCCGTCCCGAGCCCCCCGCTGGTGGACATTGATCCTGAAAAAGATACCGCCGTGATGCTCTACACCGGGGGAACCACGGGTGTACCCAAGGGGGCGGAACTTACCCACAGCAATTTTATTTACGATCTGAAAGCGTCCCATGAATTCTTCCAAATCAGCCATGGCCCGGAGGAATCTCCGGAATCCTTTCACCCGGGAGGCGAACACACGATTCTTGGAGTGCTGCCCTGGTACCACAGCTTCGGGCTCACCGGTGCCATGCTCTTTGCGATCTATTCAGGAAACAAGCTCATCTGTATCCCGGATCCCAGGGCAGGCAAACCACCCTTTACAGATTTGTTAAAAGCCATAGTTAAACATAAGCCCACCTTTATGCCCGGGGTTCCTACCTTATTTGTGGCCATCACCAACCACCCCCACCTGAAAAAATATGATCTTTCTGCCATTAAGGCCTGCATCTGTGCCGGTGCTCCCATGCCCCCGGAGGTGTGCCGACAATTTGAAGAAAAAACCGGTGCCATTCTCTTTGAGGTCTATGGACTCACCGAAACGGCTCCCTGTGTCACTTCAAACCCTGCCACCAAGGCGCACCGTAAAATAGGATCCGTTGGATTCCCCATACCTGGAACGGATGTTAAAATCGTTGACATTGACACCGGTACAACGATTCTTCCCCCGGGAGAAGAGGGCGAAATGGCTGTTTGCGGTCCCCAGGTGATGAAAGGGTATTGGAAAAGGCCAGATGCCAATGCCGACACCTTTACCACCCTTGATGGGAAAAGATATTTTCTCACCGGGGACATTGCCAGGATTGATGAAGAGGGCTACATCTCCATCACAGACCGCAAAAAAGATATGATCATTGTCAGCGGATTTAATGTTTATCCCCGGGAAATTGAAGATATTCTTCACACCCACCCCGGTGTGGCCCTGGCTGCCGTGGTGGGTATCCCTGATGAAACCCGGGGAGAGACAATAAAGGCGTTTATCAAGCTCAAATCAGAGCACATTGCCACCCAAGAAGAATTTATTTTGTTTTGCAAAGACAAAATGGCCGGCTACAAAAGGCCCAGGATTATTGAGTTTACCGATGAAATACCCTTATCCAACGTGGGAAAGGTTTTGCGAAGGGCGCTAAAATAATTTCCAAAAGTTTACAAAACTGACGTCAGGATTTCAGGGGTTTTAAAAAAAACATGTAAAAACCCCTGAAACCAGGCACGGAGTATTTGAAATTACTGCCTTGTGAAAGACTCTATCGGTCATTGGCAATCATGGAGCGCACAATCACCTCAATATCAAAATTCTTCATCAACGGACCATCCTTCTTCTCCACCGTTATGCCGCATATCCCATGCGTCCTGGCACCTGATGTTGCATGAGCATTACCTCTTTGCCCTTACCATACTGTGCTTTCCATTTTTTTATTTTTCGTTGGCGACACTTTGACTTGAAACCCTTATGGCAATTGATTTTCATGGGTTAAATCAGCATGAATCATAAGTAAAATGGCACGCGTTTCTTATTCAAATATCTAAATGTCGCTGTAGTGATAGGGAATTGTTGTCATTTGAAATTCAGAAAGAATCTCTCAAGAATCCTAAATGACGGGCCTGTCAAGAAAAACTCTGGGGGATGAAGGTGGCGACGGTTTATAACTATATTTGGAGAGATATCAGTGAAGCCGAGTATCCAGACATTGCCAGTGTCTTCGGAATTAAGGACCTCAAATGATTTGACCTTACCTGTTTTCAATAGTAAAAGAAAAGATTTATGGTTTTGTTGATTTTCAAGCAAAGATTGAATGGAGGCTTTTTGGAAAACTGGAAACCCTGTCTCGCTGGGGCATTGGTGGTTCTTGTCTGGTCAGGCTGGATAACGATTTCCCGGTATGGGGTGAACAGCTTGCTTACCCCGGCAGACATCACCCTGCTCCGGTATGGCACTGCTTTTATCATCGTTTTTCCCTTGATCTTTAAATATCCTTGGAAAAAATCGTCTCTCCATCAGTATCTGATCGTCGGTCTGGGGGTGGGTTTCCCGTATACCATGGTGTCGTTCTATGGTCTTATGGAAATCCGAGCGGCCCATGCCGGGGTGTTGGTAAATGGCATGTTGCCTGTATTTGGTGCCATTGCCGCCTGGTTGTGTTTCAAGCAACGGGTTTCCCTTGTGCGATATGGTGCTATTTTACTTATTTTTCTGGCCAATCTTATCATGATAGGGGGGAACCTTTTCTCCTTTGACCAGTTATTCGGTGTGCTTTTGCTGCTTAGTGCCGCTGTGATTTATACTTTTTACATGCTGGGTGTGCGGTTATGGAAATTTACCTGGAGGGATGTTCTGGTGGTGGTTCCGGCGGTAAATTTTGTGTTGTTTGTGCCTGTTTGGTTTTTTTTCCCCTCAACGGGTTTTCATGTACCAATATCTGAGATTTTTTTACAGGCAACCTACCAGGGGATTGTGGTCAATCTTGTGGCACTTCCCTGTGTTGCCTATGCCATACGCCATCTGGGGACGATTACGGTTTCATTATTCATGGCATTTGTTCCGGTTATCACGGCATTGTTTGCCTGGCTGATGCTGGGAGAAAACCTAAGCGGACTGGAAATCACCGGTATCGTTGGCTGTACAGCAGGATTGGCTGTCTATAGCCGGGGATAGATCCCTTCTCAACTACAATGTATGACCAATATCGAAAACGTTATGGCATGAGGGGCAAATAAAAAGCCATTTAGTGGTATCACCCTCTTTTTTTAGCATGGTATGAAAACCATCCTCATATCCACAAGAGATGCAAATTTTAAACTCATCCTCTATTTTTACTTTTATGATTTCATAATTCATTTTGTACTCCTTCTAAAGAATTTGATACTTATCATCCTGTTTTGCAGCGGGTGCGCTTTTTTTGTGTGTGGAGGGGTATTCTCGGAAGCCGCTGCCTCACAGAAAGTTTGTTTAAAGACATCAGGCTTGTGGGCTATTGGGCAGTATCCAGAAGCTCGTCAATCGCTTCTTTCTTTTGAAGTCTCTGGAACCATTGTTGGGTTTCGTTGTCCAGACCCTGATAGGCCGCCAGAATCATGGCGACAATTCTTGCCCTGGCCGCATTCTCACCACCGGCCATGATCGCCTGTACCAAGGCCCCTGAAAGAGTGTCTTCATACTTTGAAATTAGTTGAATAATACCGGGAAATGCCTCTGATGTGCTGCACGCCTGCCCGAAACGACTAATGGCATCCACCGGGTTTTGATCCTTTGCCGCAATGCCCTGCTGGACCCACATATGGATGGGGCTGTACTCAAAGTGTTCATCTGCGATCTTAACAGCGGCGCTGGCCGGAGCCTCACCATTAATGCATGCCAATGCCAACCGGGTAAAGAATTGGGCGGCATCAACAGCGGTACTTCCCCGGTGGGTCATTTCTGTCTGGGCTCGGGCGGCTTCCAGAAGCGTCTCAGGATCATGGGCATGGAACAGAAAAAGAGGGGCAATGCGGGAGGCGGGGGACATATCTTCAGAAAGAGAACCACATGTTTCCGGGCCTTTCCCCTTTTGGATATTTTTCAGAGTGGTTTTGGTGGCCATGTCATGGTAGCCGTCATAGGACTCAAAAAGGTGCTGCCATCTCATGAAAAAGTCATTGAGGTTGAAGCCGCCGGATGCTGCAACGGATTCCAGCAGAACCAGGGTCTGATCGCCGTAATGGGTAAAATCGCCCCGGTTTTTTGTGGGGTGATAGGACCCCGGTGCCGGTGGCAACAGTTGAGTCACCTCTCCATGGGAATTTTTGATTTGGTCGGTATCATAAATCCAGTGAACACCCAATGCCAGTGAATCCGCGGCAAAATTTGCTTTTATCATTGCTTTTATTTTGTCTTCCATGGGCCTTCTCCTTTTTTCCTGGCGGTAGTTTTTCACTGTTTAGGGAATTTTTTAGTTTTTTTCATAACATCTGGACTTTTCAAATATAGTTTTTTAACATGGACAACATAATACATTGTGACGGTTTCTTCAAGAAAGATGCCGATGAGAACGGGGTCAGGTTTGAGATGAGTTTAAATTTGATTCTGGGATGCCGTAGCAGTAAATACAGACAGGAGTAGATTATGGCTGTGGGATGGGCCCGTGACGGGGCGGTACAGGAGCAGATAGACGCAAATGTTAATGATGCGGTAAAATTGGCGAGAAGTCGTTTGCCAGAGGTCGGGGACGAGGAGATAACCCATTGTGAGGGCTGTGATGCATTGATTCCAGATGCCCGGAGAAAGGCAGTTCCCGGCATTCGCCTGTGTATTAAATGCCAGTCAGAGTTGGAAAAACAACAGACGGCACTCACCGGATTCAACCGCCGTGGCAGCAAAGACAGCCAGCTACGTTGAAATCCTACGCATCCCGGTATATTTTTTGACAGAAATGGCCTAAGCTTTCTGAAACTGAAACTGAAACTGCTACTGCTCTGTGTGCAGTTGCTATTTGAACAAGGTCTGACGCATAACTTTCTGGATATCCCTTTCTCCTGTGTTACAAAAAAGGGGCTGGATTTTATATTTGGAAAAATACTCACGCCATGGTCACATGGCCCAACCCGGAGATACCCATGTCTGACATTCCCTTTGAACAAGGTCCCATCCGCCCGGTGGATGAGGCGGACAGTCTACTCATCAGAACCACCAGGGGTTGCCCCTGGAACCGCTGCACCTTCTGCTCCCTCTATGACAACTTTCCTTTTTCCATCCGGCCCGTGGACGAGATCATCAAAGACATCAACGCGGCCCGGGACTACTTTGGAGGGGGCCTGAACTTCCAAACCTGCTTTCTCCAGGACGGCGACAGTTTTGTCATGGGAACAAAAGACTTGATCCAGGTGCTGGTGGCCCTGAAAAAGGCCTTTCCCTCACTCAAGCGAATCTCCTCCTACGGCCGGGCCCAGACCATGGCTAAGAAATCTCCTGCCGCCATTAAGGAGATTTGCGATGCTGGCCTGAACAAGCTATACTGCGGCATGGAATCGGGTTCTGAAAAGGTTCTCAAACTGGTGAAAAAAGGGATCACTCAAGAGTCCATTATCCGTTCTGCGGACATGGCCAAAGGGGCGGGTATGGAAACCACCCAGTTCATCATCATGGGCCTGGGGGGACAATCGCTGTCCCAGGAGCATGCCCTGGAAACCGCCCGCATCCTTTCCCGGATCAACCCGGACCAGATCCGTTTGCTCACCATCGGGGTCAGGGAGGGGTCAAAACTTGACCAACAGATGGCCCAGGGCCAGTACATTCTGCCGTCCGAAGCCCAGATGATTGCCGAACAGCGGCTCATGCTGGCGAACCTGGACGGGGTGACCAGTCACTATGCCAATCACCACGCCATTGACCTGCTCCTGGAAATCAGGGGCCAGCTGCCCCAAGACAAGGAAAAACTGCTCGGAATCCTGGACAGATTTTTGTCCATGGACAAACAGGCCCAAAACAATTTCGTCCTGGGCCGCCGTTTGGGATATTACCAGCGGCTTTCGGACATGGACACCTCCATGAACCACGACTTTGTCGGTAAACAGCTGGACAAGATCAAGGGGCAGGATCTTGAAGCTATCTTCCATGACCTTCGCAGGCAGGTAATCTGAGCAACATCAGACAATGGTTTCGGTTAGCCAGAAATCATGCTTGTTGCAGAAGCTGGTGGCGAAAATTTTCCCCTTGTATCCTGCAGGTAATTCATAGCTTGATTCCGGTTTGTCTTTAGGAGAGAAGGTTGTTGCTCCCAGGTAAGTCCCGTCCCCGAGAACCAGGGTATGTCTGACAATGAAATGCGCGTTGGACATGGAGTGCCTGGTGGTGACCATAACCGTGCTACCCTTCACTGATACCTGGGGAGCGTGGCTCCACGCTTTTTTATCCCATTTGCCCGGATTATCCTTGGTATAGATAATGTTGGTGAACATGGCCGCGTCGGTGGCAAAGGCCGGGATGGCTGAACCGGCCACCAGAATGGATGCGGCTGCTGCGGTGGTTGTCTTGAAAAAATCTCGTCTGTCATACATGATGGACCTCCTGTTTAGATGTTAATCAAAAGGCAATGGTGCATGAATTAATTCACCAGGGGCAATCCTTTGCCAGCTATGGGTATATTAGATATCTGAACCAAATTTTCGAGCGCTTCATAGGGCTGGTGCCATGTTAACTCTCCTTTCATTCTTTATCAGGACTAAAACTGAGCTGCAACCGTTTTAAGCGTATCCGGTGCAAAACGATATATTCGCATATTATCAACGCTGAAGGCACCCATATCTTTGTAAAAATCTATGGATGCTTCATTCCAATCCAGGCACCCCCATTCCAGCCGTTTACATCCTCGACGGATGGCAAGTTTTGAAAGAAACGCCATGACAATTCTCCCAAGCCCCTTGTGCCGCACCTGTTCATCAACGTAAAAACCGTCTATGAACATCCCACGCTGTCCGATAAAGGCGGATGAATTGTTATAAAAATAGGCAAAGGCCACTGTTTCTCCGTCATATTCTCCGAAAACGGCTTCCCCTCTTTTCTCAAACAAAATCTTTTCCATCTCCTCTTTTCCTGCAATGATTTTGTCCCTCATCTTTTGAAATGTGCCCAGTTTCCTCATGTAATCAACTACCAGACTGGCATCTTCAGGCAGTGCAAATCTAAGATTAAACCCTTTATCCTTTGTAACTATTAGACTCATTTTAGCTTTCCTTTCTAAAAATTATACGCTATTTCCTTTGATGTTGTTCCGGGCGGGCTGCATCTGCTTTTTGGTCCTTTCCGGTTTCCGGGGCTTTCATCCAGATTCAGGCACAAAACCTGTTGAGCACATATCATAAATGAATTCTGCTGACATCATTAATTTTGTTAGGGAATGAGTCCGAAACGGTATATCTGATCCTGATAATGATGAGTGGCATTTTTTTTTAAAGTTGGTTTGTGGGATCACCGGTGAGCTATACTCAAAAAAGGAATGGATTAAGTCCCTTTCAATCCTACTTATGAGGACTGTGAACCTGTTTTACAACTAACTTCTTGACAGAGTGAAAGACATTGGATAATTTAATAAAGACGCAATAAATTCTGCCTGAAGGCAGAAACGTGATCAGACAATTATAATACATAAAAAGCCACGAAGGCCATCATTTTCTTTTTTGAAAAATGGTTCCTTTGTGGCTTTTTTTTTGGAGAAAAACAAATCCATTAACATCCAGAACATACCTAATAAAAGGAGTAGAAATGATGAATCAAGAACAGTACAATGGATCTGAAATGAATCTTACACCCGTGGGTCTTGTCCAGAGTCCCCTTAAAACTCCGAGCATGGGGGCCACAAAAAATAATCTCAAGCTTAAAGATTCACTGGAAAAACTTAAAAAACAGCATAAAGAAATTGAGAATACCCTGAGTGAAATCCTGATCTTCGACCCATGGCTCCCCCTTTTAAAAGGAATAGAGGAATTTTCCCATATTCTGGTGCTGTACTGGCCTCACCTTATTGGCCCTGAAGGACGAAAGCTTGAACAGGTGCATCCCATGGGAAGAAAAGAGATCCCCCAGCAGGGCATTTTTGCCACCTGTAGCCCTGCCCGGCCCAACCCGGTTTTGGTCTCTGCCGTTGAACTGATCAGCCGTGGAAAAAATAAATTAATTGTCAAAGGCTTTGAAGCCGTTGACCAAAGCCCGGTGATTGATATCAAGCCTTACAACGTCAATTATCTGAAAAAAGAAAACCTCCGATTCCCGGAATGGATGCAAAAAATCAATGCTGAGTTTGACGTTTGAAAAAATGGTTGACTGAGGGCATGCTGATAACCGCCAGTTAGATACTCAAGCATTGGCATGAAACCATGGACGGGTGGGGTTTTTTCAGATATATGGATGAGGTCAACTCCCCTTCCTGAATCAAAGATTCAGAAGGGAACTCCTTGACGAAAAGTTGAAGCAGGAATATTTTCAGCTTATTAAGACTTGTAAACTTAAATAAAAAAAGGAGTCCAATTGATATGGCAAAATTCAAGAACACCATGGAGGTGTTCAAATTATTGGAAAAAACAAATTGCAGAAAATGCAACAAGCCCACCTGCCTTGCCTTTGCAGCAGCAGTATTCCAAGGCCAGGTTGTTTTAAGTGACTGTCCGTTTATTGATGAAAAGACACTCAAGGTCTACGGTAATAAAAATAATAAAAAAGAATCCGGGCCTGAGCAGGATTATCTAAAAGTGATGGCCCAGTTAAAAGAAAATATCAAGCAAACAGACCTTGTGTCCAGGGCTGGTATACTGGGTGGAAAATTTTCCCATGGCAAGTTGACCATCAAAATCTTGGGAAAAGATTTCAGCGTTGATACAAATGGTGAAATGTCCAGCGATATTCATGTCAATCCCTGGATTGTTCCACCAGTGCTAAATTATATTATTTACGGCAAAGGATTGGCACTGACTGAAACCTGGGTGCCGTTCCGGGAACTTAAAACATCCAAGGACTGGTCCCGTTTTTTTGAGCATCAATGCGTTAAGCGGTTTAAAAAAATAGCCGACTCAAATCCCTCTTTTTTCGAGGATATTATTGAACTTTTCAATGGGAAGCCCGTTGAAAATCATTACGATGCTGACATCTCCCTGATCAT
>JASFYZ010000131.1:0-7175 GCA_045046665.1 Desulfobacterium sp. | reverse complement strand
ACAGCAAATTCTTCAGTTCTTTGAATCAAATATGATCGAAACGACCATGGTGATCCCGTACGACAAAGGCCACCTTCTCGGACAGTTAAGAAACAAAGCCAGCATCACAAATGAATCCTACGACGAAACAGGAACGGAAGTAACATTCAAAACTTTTCCGGAGACATTAACTTGGTTACAAAAAAACATGGATTGAAAGACTCGCATATTTTTTGAAAACTTGAAATAGAGGGCCAACATGAGATAAATCGGGCTTGGTCACAACATGGGCCACTCTGGGGAGGGGTCATCTCAAGCCTGACTAAAATAAATATTCTTAAAGGGAGAATTGTCGCCATTTCTATAAATAAACAGCAGAAGATAGCTTTGAAAAAGAGTATCCAAGAAAAGATAACAATGGTCAAAGAGAATATTCTCTCTTATAAACTGCTGACCCAACCCATTGCTCCAGACAATGCCGTTGGCAGGATCAGTCGCATGGAAGCGATCAACTCAAAAAGTATCAATGATGCTGCAATGGCCAGGGCTAAGACCACCCTTTCCCAGTTGAAACGGGCTCTCATCCGTGTGGATTTACCCGATTATGGCCTGTGTCGGGAGTGTGAAGAGCCCATTCCCCTGGCACGGCTCACGATACTGCCTGAAGCTGAGTTTTGTGTCCGTTGTGCCGAGCAAACCAGTTGATCCCCTTTTTTTGTTAGGAGGTAGTTCGAGATGAAAAACAAACTTTTACATTGGCTAATTGCAGTGATATTTATTTCGGGTCTTCACGTTTCTCATGTTAATGCAACCACAGTTTCTTTTAACGGTACTATTCTCGAGGAGTCCTCCATAGAGAATGCTCATGGAACTTATTCTGGTACCCAAATAGGGGCTTCTTTCTCGGCCAACTTTGTATATGGCGATAGTGCCGATAAGGCTATCAATATCTACAAGGACACAGAAAAAAAGGTTTATTGGAAATTTATAGGAAGTACATTCGGTGGGAATATAACTGATGGCGTAACATCAACAATTTTTCCTTCTGTGGAAGTCCGTGTAAACAATGATTGGTATATGGATGAAGAAGGTGTAGATCTTCTCAATACACTATTTGAACAAAATATAAACGAAGATACTCCAATGGATATGTGGGCTATCGAATGTACTACAGATAATGAATATAATGATCTTAGAGTTGAACTTATATTTATTTTCTATGACACAACACTGTATTCTGGACTCATTAGTCAGCCATTCCCGCAATTGCCGCCATGCACTGCTGACGTGGTGCTTTTTTTTATTGAAAAAGAGGATAGGTATGAGAACCCATTGTTCTTTGCCGTAGGTCGAGTGGATACAAATTCTATATGTAATCTGACAATATACTCATTGACTCAAATCCAGATTTCCCAGCTATATGTTTCCATTTTCGGCAGAGCCTCAGAAGGAGAAGGAAATACTTACTGGCAGACGAACCAGGAGGATCTGGTTTCCACTGCGAATGTCATGCTCAGCACAGATTCTGCAAAAAATTATTTTGGTACAACCATGAATGATGATCAGGACTTTATTGAACATATTTATGAAAATACTTTGGGTAAAACCATTGTTGATGACCCAGATGGTATTGCCTACTGGGTTGAAGACCTTCGCAAGGGAAAATCAAGGGGAGAAGTTATTGTTTCGATGATCAACGCAGCCCAGGAACCTGTAAATGCTGGCAATGCGCAGGACCAATTCAATAATAAGGTAGACGTCTCAAATTATGTTGCAGACAATATTTTCCACTTTACTGGAGATTTTGATCAATTCATTAATTATATCAATAATATAACCCATGAACATACGACAGTTGAACTTGCAAAAGACGAGATAGATACGTTCGTAGGTTTAGATTAAGAGTTAATCTATTGTAACTATTCAGCGTATATTTGGCACTGCACAATGCTAAACATATATGTTATGGCTGGAGCTATTTTTTGTATTGTTAGATTACAAATAGCACAAAAATGCTGCTTCCTACCTGGAAAGGAAGCTGTCTAATCCAGACGGCCTTTCCCCGACTTATTATGAAAACCGTTCATGTAGCAGGGGGTCGCTGTATCATTAAGGCAAAAACAGATTGATAAGCGAGAGAATCATTCTTTGGAAAAAGTCAATTACAGGGTTTAAAACACCTAAATAAAGAAGCCCGATAATAATAAAAAATCCATACCGTTCAAGACGGAAAAGATAGTTTTGAATACTTGGGGAGGCAAAACCCATAAGAATTTTCGACCCGTCAAGAGGTGGCAGTGGTATCAAATTAAAAGCGGCAAGAATTATGTTTATTTTTGCAAAATAATAAAGAAGCGGCGCCAGCATACTTGACGGCAAAGGGGACAGCAGGCGATCCAAAAGAATGGCAATGAACGCTAATAGCATGTTTGCGATGATCCCCGCGGAAGAGACTGCTATCATCCCCTTACGCCTGTCACGCAGTTTGTTGAAATTCACCGGCACTGGTTTTGCCCAGCCAAAACCGAAAATAAAGAGCATGAGGGTGCCCACAGGATCGAGGTGTTTAAGTGGATTAAGGCTTAAGCGACCCAGCAACTTGGCTGTCGGATCACCCATGCGATAGGCTACCCACCCATGTGCCAACTCATGAAAAATGATGGCATACATAAGAGGTATGGCGATGAGGATGAACGCAAGTGGATCTTCAAACAGCAAATTGAGCAGGCCCATGGATTGTCTCCTTAACAGCACTGGTTCCAAGTAGTTTCCAGACATTAACGCAAAGCTGACTGGCGATTGTTTTTCTGTCCAGAGCTGGTCCAGGCAGCAAGCGACCCAGCCCAAATTTAAAAACGCCAGCAACATACAAGATAATCAGATACAATAAAGTTTAAAAACAATAAGATCAACTGTAATGTTTTTTGGTTCATCCGATTAACGCGTACTTTTATGCCGCCTTCCGCTGCCAGAGGGACGCCATTGAAATAGAGGGCCAACATGAGATCAATTTGTCGGACATGAGGGCTCCTATCAAGCCGGACTAATAATATCGGGTCTGGGATATCAATATGTCCACCGTAGAGGCTGGCTTTCCACCCATGTTCCAAAGGAAAACAGGATAGGGAATCATTTTTCTAAGCCACAGCGTCCTCTATAGTGCCTATCGGTTTTGAGTGTTGCCGGGGAGGCCATATTCTGATACTCATCTATATATTTTAGGCTGTTATCAAGGGGGATAAGAAGATGAAATTAAAATAAAAAAAATGATTCTAATAATGGTCCTGATGGGTTGCACCGCCCTTTTTCTGGGATATTTTTATAAATTCAATACCGTGATCCAGGAACGATTCCAAGGCCAGTTGTGGGAACTGCCAGCCCAGATATATGCCCGACCCCTGGAAATTTATCCCGCCATGCATCTGGTGCCGGACCTGTTTGAAAAAGAATTGATTCTCATGGGGTACCAGCAGAGGAAAGATCGAGAAAACCTTGAAACCCCTGGTACCTATGTCCGAATAAAAAATACCTTTGACTTGTTCTGCCGGCCCTTTAATTTTGGGGACGAACCGGTTGACAGACGTCGGTTACGCATCCGCATAGAAACCAATCAGGTGGTTGGTGTGAAAAATGCAGAGACCGAGGCAGACATGGAGATGGTTCGCCTGGATCCGGTGTTGGTTGGCCGATTTTACCCCTCATCCATGGAAGACCGGGTTTTGGTTACTCTGGACCGACTTCCCCCCTTACTGGCTAAGACCATTGTTGCCGTGGAAGATCGGACTTTTTATACCCATCACGGCATTGATCCAAAATCCATTCTCCGTGCCATCCTGGTTAACCTCAAAAATCAGCGGTTGTCCCAGGGGGCCAGTACCTTGACCCAGCAGTTGGCCAAAAATTTTTTCCTGACCCGGGAAAAAGCCCTTATTCGGAAAATCAATGAAGCGTTCATGGCCGTGGCCCTGGAACTTCACTTTTCCAAAGACCAGATTCTCGAAGCTTATATGAATGAAGTCTACCTGGGCCAGGATGGAAAACGGGCCATCCACGGATTCGGCCTGGCTGCCGTTTTTTATTTCGGCAAATCTCTGGTTGATCTTGCCCCCCACGAAATGGCCCTGCTGGTGGGTCTTCTCAAGGGGCCGTCCAGTTATAACCCCAGGCTCCATCCGGACCGGGCAAAAGAGCGCCGGAACCATATTTTGAACCTGATGGCAGACCAGGGGTTGCTTTCACCATCCGGTCTGAAGCGTGCCTTGGCAGCACCACTGAATGTGGTTAAAAAACAGCGCTTTGGCCATTCCCGTTTTCCCTGTTATCTGGACCTGGTCAAGCGCCAGCTCTTAAAGGAGTATAATGAAGCTGATCTTAGGAACATGGGGTTGCGGATTTTCACCACTTTAGATCCCCAAGTTCAGCTGGCCGCCGAACAGGCGGTGTCAGAATTCCTGAAAAAAAGGGACAAGCAGCTTGAGACCGGCCTGGTTGTTACCTCCAGGGCCTCCAATGAGATCCAGGCACTGGTGGGGGGAAGACAGTCCGGTAATGGGGGATTTAATCGGGCACTGGATGCCATACGTCCCATAGGTTCACTGGTCAAACCAGCCATTTATTTGACTGCCCTGGACCGGCCAGACATGTTTACCATGGTTACCCCGATCAGTGACGATCCCATAAAAATAAAAAATTCCGACGGCAGTGTCTGGGAACCCAAAAATTTTAACAAACAATCCCACGGCAGGGTTAATCTCTATCAGGCTCTGGTCAATTCTTATAACGTCTCCACTGTGAGGCTGGGTATGGCGCTGGGTCTTGATGTAATAGCAGATACCCTGAAAAAAATGGGGCAGGCCCCCCAAAAGCCATGGTTGCCTTCCATGCTCCTGGGCAGCATTGAGATGTCACCGATCCAGGTGGCCCAAATTTATCATACCCTGGCTTCAGAGGGGTTTTACACCCCGGCCCGGGCCATCCGGGTAATTTACAGGGCCGACGGTGAACGCCTTCAACGGTATCCACTGACCATTGAACAGCGCCTGAATCCCGGAGTCGTATTTTTATTAAATAAAATACTCCAAGGCGTGGTTTTCCAGGGAACCGGAAAATCCCTGACCAGGTGGGTCTCCCCGGACCTTGCCTTTGCCGGGAAGACCGGGACCTCCAATGATTTCAGGGACAGCTGGTTTGCCGGATTCTCAGGCAGTCGACTGGCCGTGGTCTGGATTGGCAGGGACGACAACCGATCCTGTGGCCTGACCGGTGCCTCCGGTGCCTTGCAGGTCTTTGGCCGCCTCATGTCGAAAATTCCCAATTCCCCCCTGGTCCTGACCGTTCCGGAGAATGTTGAGTGGGGAATCATTGATCCTGAAACCGGGGTCCGGACAGATGAAAATTGTCCCACTGCCATGTCTGTCCCCTTTATCCGGGGATCCGTGCCGAAAAAATACCATTCCTGTGCCCGGGATTCTCAGTTCCGGGAAAAGGTAGAAACACGATTTTCCAAAAAACTGAAGCCCAACAAGTTAATGAACTGGTTAAAGGAGTTATTTCAATGAAACACATTCCATCCATCCAGTGGATTATCCTTTTAATCATTTTATTTTTTACGGCTTCCTGTGCCGAGCACCGAGTGGTATCTGTTCCCCGAACCCATCCACCTGCGGAAATCGGCAAACCGCCATCAAAAAAAATGCCTGAAACCCTTCCCGGGGTGGGTAAACCTAAACCGCTGGTTCCCAGCGAAAAGAGTCGGCCACCCATTCTGGATACCTTTATCGGCCAGGCCCGAAAACAATTGAACCGTGGCCAGCCCGAAGCCGCCTTCCAGACCCTGGAACGAGCCCTGAACGTTGAAGGACAGGACCCTTTGGTTTGGCACTTCATGGCAAAAACCAGGATCATGCAGGGCCAATACGGCCAAGCCGAGTCCCTGGCAAGAAAATCCAACGCCTTGTCAGCTAGCAACCCTTCACTTAGAAAAAAGAACTGGCAGATGATTGCCAATGCATTGGAAAAACAGGGCCAGCCCCGAGAAGCGGCCCTGGCCCGGCAAAAGTCCAGGTGACCCGTAACCACCTGCCAAGGACTTGCCAGATGGGCATTGGCATTGGCATTCTTCCCAAATAGAATGGCTTTATACTTCTGGCAAATTGTTTATTAAGTACACAAAGGAGTTTTTTTTGAAAATCAAAAAGGCAACTGGAGAACGTGATGGAACGCCGTGAAATGGTTCACGAGTATCTCCAGGCCCTTGGTCTACGTGGCCGTGAATTGGGTTTCGAATTTCTGAGTGACGTCGTCGCGCGACACGTTGCTACTTTTGCTTTCGGTAGCATAGGATGCCGACTCGGTGAAGAGTTGCCGATAGATTTCGAATCGCTATTTTTGCGAATTGTTTTCCAACGACGCGGCGGGTATTGTTTTGAACAAAATGGTTTACTCTACGGGGTTTTGGAAGAACTTGGATTTTCGCCGAAGCTCTATCTCGCGCGTGTGATTTACAACCAGGACACCCACCCTGGATTAACACACCGAATTTCGATGGTCGAGTATGAGGGTCAACGATATGTGATAGACGTAGGTTTCGGTTCTCTTGGACCCAGGATTCCGGTGCCCATGTCAGCAATCGAATTGAATGACGGTGATAAGATCTTCCGCATTGCAGAGCGTCGACCTGGCGAGTATCACATGCAGGTTTTCAAGGAAGGTGACTTCTTCTCTCTGTATAGGTTTGAGCTTGCGAGTTATGGTCAAGCTGATTGCGAATTGGGACATTTCTACTCACACCGACACCCAGATGCTAACTTCGTGAATCATTTGGTAGTATCGCTTATCCAGGCGAACGAAACCCGCTCCTTGCGTGATTTGGAGTATTGGATAATCACAAAGTCCGGTACCGAGAACCAGGAAGTCAGTGACTCAGAACAACTCAGGCGAATCCTTGTCGAAGAATTTGGAGTACAGGTAACTGATGAGGAAAGCCGCCAATTATATGGGGGGCTGGTGTCTCACTTACATTGACACAGAGAGATACTTAAAAAAATGAGATCGATAAAGTTGCAAATCAAAATAGAATCCATATGTTTTATGCTTTACAAACACTAACTTTTAAAAGGAAAATAAAATGAAAAATACATGGACATATAAAAATCATGAAATTGAAGAAGGCCTAAAGCCTGGAAGTAAAACCTTTC
>JASFYZ010000130.1:0-6714 GCA_045046665.1 Desulfobacterium sp. | reverse complement strand
ATCAAATCTTATTTAAAAATTGCTAAACTAAAAAACATTGAATTTCCTGCTGACTTTGAAGATTGTCTGATTAAGGCAAATATAATAGGAAACGCTTTAGAACCATATAGAAAAAAGCTTGTACCATGTCATAATGACCTAACTGCCGAAAATATCTTAGATGACGGCCAGAAGATATATCTCATTGATTTTGATTATAGTGGCCAGAATGATCTTTTTTTTGAACTGGGAAATCTGTGTGTTGAGGCAAAATTTAATGATATACAAACAAGGGAACTTCTCATAAACTACTTTGGACAAATTAATGAAGAAATTATATCCAAAACCCATCTGCACGGAATACTGAGCGATATAGGTTGGTCGTTATGGTCATTTATTCAGATCCAAATATCAGAGCTTGACTTCGATTTCATGAGTTACGGTTTGAAAAGATGGAAAAAGGCTGTATATGAAATAAAATCAGGAAAAGTTGATAAATGGTTGCAATATATTTGAGATTATAATTCATAAACCCCTTTTTCATATAACGCCCGGGCATGATGAGTTTGCGAAAGGGAGATGAAACGGGCGCATTCCCATTTTTTCGGTTGGAGTTTTAAGTCTTTAATTTATAAAAACAGACAGACCAAGTCAGATTAGTATCAATTAGACAAAATCAATTGGTTACATGATGGTGCCGGGCAAATGGGAATGCGCCCGACGAAACCATCATGTTTACCTGGGCAGAGAAACCAACGGACATGAAGGGCAATTTTAAAGTGTTTTACAATGTTCACTACACAGGCAGTTACTAAATAATGCCTGACGATAAAAATTGTGGAAGGTAATTACCCTTTTTATAATCACAGGAATCCTATTTTATGGCAATCAATTCAACCGTAAAAATCAATGTAGAGTAAGGTTCAATGGCACCACTGCCGGTTGCACCATAGGCAAGATCAGCGGGAATATACAGCTCATATTTTGCCCCCTCCGCCATAAGCTGAAGCGCTTCTGTCCAGCCCTTGATTACGCCATTCAGCGGAAACGATGTTGTTTCTCCACGTTTGTATGAGCTATCAAAGATTTTACCCTCGAGGGTTTTGCCTTCATAATGGGTTTCAACGGTGTCTGTAAGAGCGGGTTTCTTTCCGCTTCCTTCAGTGAGCACTTTATACTGCAGCCCGCTCTCAGTAACAGTCACACCTTCTTTTTTACTGTTTTCCGCAAGAAATTTTTCCCCGGCTTCAGTATTCTTATTTCCCGAGTTCATCTGCTCTGCCTGCTTTTTATCCTGCATAGCTCTTTGAAAATTCTGCATAATGTGTTGCATTTCACCGACAGGCATTTTAGATTCTTCACCGTTAAAAGCCGCAATAAATGAATCTACAAAAATTTTAGGATCAACTCCAAAACCCTGCCTTTTAAAATCTCCACCTATGCTTTGTCCAAGAACATAACTTACTTGATCTAAATCAACTTTCATTTTGGCTCCTTTTATGCATTTAATGTTTTGTGAAATCCGTTATCATACACAAAAGATATCCACATTGCATCAATAAAAAACAGGGCCGATCATGAAATCTACCACAAAATGTCTCCAAAATGATTCATAAGGTTAGGCAATATTTTAATAAATATGAAATAAAATTGAGTCTCTGGAATCCATAATGAAACAGTATTAAGATGTCGCTACTCTTTACTCGATTTTTTTTCTAAAAGCATTTCATTAAATTTTTGCCCCAAAAAATTATAATACTGGATACCGAACTCCAAAGTTTTCATTTTCCAAGGCTCTATTTCCCGGGAAGAAAACCGGTCTTTGATGGCCTGTAGGGATTGAACATGTTCATTGAGATCGCCGACATATCCTTTTAGTTGGGCCGTTATTTTCTCATCTTTAAGATGATCAAAAAAGAAAACCTTTAGCAGGGCCTCATCCCGAATGCGTCCCACGTCGGGCTTAATCTCAAGCCAATCCAGAAACCTATTTTTCCCCTCATCTGTCAGGGCATACAGCTTGTTAAGTTTTCCGTTTTTGATCTCTTCGCTGACTCGGACACAGCCTTCCTTTTCTAATTTTTTGAATTTAGGATAAATGCTGCTGAATCCAGTGTTAAAGAAATAGTGTGTGCTGTTTTCCATGTATTTTTTAATTTCATATCCGGTCTTTTCACCATCCATGAGAAATCCCATCAGCATCATTTCAATCATATCACCCTCAAAATTTAAAATTTCCCCTCACCCATCTCCGGCAAGGGGCACTGGCCAACAACCCGAGTATATATAGAAACCTTTGGAATCCCTCATGCCGTCCCGGAAGGCAACTTATCGTTACCTCCCATTAGACCGGCTGTACCTTCAGATTCCAGGCAGGGTAGCAAAAGGCATTTCTATTGTTGCATTTTAATGGGAATTAAAGAGGTCCCCCTTCTCTCTGCGGTCATGGCCATGAGTTCTTGTCCACTGGCTGGAGGCGGTAGCTGGAGTTCTTTGGGTTTTTCTTCCAATTTAATTGCCTCCACAGGACAGGTGGTGACACAGAGGCCGCAGCCAATGCACCTTGCTGCATTGATCTTTGCGGTATCCTCGACCTCAATGGCGTTCATCTGGCACCGCTCCAGACAGGCTTCGCATCCAATGCATTCTTCCGGGTCAATCACAGCCCAGTAGCGATTATGGACCAGTTCGCCAGGGTTGGGCAGAAGATTCAGGGCTCTGAGTACGCCGCAGCAGTCTCCACAGCAATTGCACATGCCCCCGGGGTTCACCATGTTGGCCGGTTGATTCACCAGCCCCGCTTCCTCACATTTATCCAATATCTGACAGGCCTCTTCACTGGTGATATAACGGCCCATTTTGTTTTCAACGTAGTAATCTGCGTGGGAGCCGAACATCAGACAAACTTCTTTTGGTTTATCACAGCCTTTGTCGAGAAGCGTCTGCTGGGTCCGACAGATGCAGTTCGCCACTGCGATCTTGTCTTTTCCGTTGACGATGGTTTTGGCATCCTCGTAGGCTGCCACCCGATTGACAATATCCACAGATTTTCCCACTGGAATGGTTCTCAGTGGCGGTATGTTATTACCCACGCCTGCGAGAAACCCTTCCTCCATGTAGGTGTTGGTCAGCCCGGCCAGTTCTTTGTCCATGCGCCCGAGCTGGTACTCGTATGAGCCGATGACAAAAGGAGTTGCAGAATACCGTTTTTTACCGTTCTTGACGTGGCGAAAAAGCAGGCCCCTCTTTGCCATGTCTTCCAGCTTTACAACCATCTCTTCCGGCGATCGATTCGTCCTTGCAGAAAAATCGTCAGGGCCCTCCAGGAGCAAGGAAAGATCCAGGTAAATTTCTGCATCTTCTTCGGTGAAGAGTTTTTCAAGAATTTTAAATTCCACCCCGGATTTGGTGTTCGGGAAACCTGTTGAGTACTGATCCATCTGCTCACGAAGTTGATGATATATTTTAGCTGCCATGTTTTCTCCTTAATCCATTTGATTTCTATGTGAATAAACAAAAACGGCATTTCGTTTTTTGTGCACGACTACTGATGGTAACTTCGGCAATGGTAATTACCCTTTGTTAACATTTTTTGCGCTACCAAAATCATATTGACAATATATCAATATGATATATAACTATCTGCGTATACTCATCCTCGCCCCTTATGTCAACTTTTTTATACTCAATGGGGGTAGTCATAACATCGGCCAGTCATCATAATTGGTGGCCCAATGGGGTCACCAGCCCCAAAGACTGTGGGTAGCCCAATCCAGACAGATGATGGTAAAATTCATGTCCATATCCCGGAAATGGAAGAGTGGCTAAAAGAGATCACCCCGGAAAAAGAGAGGCAGGCTCTTTTTCCCAGTCCTGAATTTCCCATGACCTTGAGTGCCGGTCGTCATCTTCCCTATAATGCCAATATCTTAATGAGAAAACCCGACTGGAACAGGGGGAAGCGGGCATGTACCCTTGCAATGAATCCTGGGGATGCGACCCTTTTGGGGATGAGCGATGGTGAAACCGTCAAACTTTCTACAGAAGCCGCAAGTGTAGAAATAGAACTTGAGATTACAAACGAAACGCGAAAAGGTCAGGTGTTGGTACCCCATGGATTTGGTCTGAAATATAAGGGGGTGGAATACGGGGTCAATGTGAACCAATTGACGAAAAGCAGTCATAGAGATCGACTTGCGGGAACACCCTTTCACCGGTATGTGCCCTGCCGAGTTGAAAAAATTGGGGAGTGACATTATTAACGGAGGCGATTAACGGAGGCGGGGACAGATTTAAGAATCTGTCCCCTAAGCGCACAAATGGGCAACTTATTTAAAACTCATTCCTAAATAAATGTCACCCCCCCAAATAATATAGAATATGGACCGCCCGTGGCGGTTATTCATTAACCGCCCGTAACACCCTATCCGGATTACCCGAAAGGGTCGCCACAATGGTGCGACCCAGAAAAATCGGAGTACCGCCCCCCCCGGTATTTACCACCCGATTTTCGATGTCCATGGCAACGGTTTTACTGCTGGTGCCAGCACATCGTCCCAGCTCTTGGATATGATTTTTAAGATATTTAACCGCCCAGGCTTCAGCCTGGCCAATATTGGTGAACTGTTGATTTCCCGCAATGCCCTCCACAATAAAGTTGCCAGAACTATTCGTCTTTATGGAGAGTTTTTGTTTGATCAGGATATGGCTGGTGATAGCCCCCACGGCATTGGCCACATCGGCATCTTCCGGGATAATTACCTGGGCATTGAGTCGTTTACCGACCTGGGGTAGAAAATAATGCACTGGTGCGCCAATGCCGATGATCGGATGATTAAATTGGGCAGAGATGTTATAGAGACTGTTTCCCGGGCTCACAATCTGTTTCATTAATTGTTTAAATACCGGGGTATTTTCCATCTCATCCATGGCAAAATCCCGGGACATCTGTTTTTTCAACAGCTCCAGGGCAAGATCCATTTCAATTTGGTTCAAAAGGGTGTCTATCAACTCCTCTTTTGATTTTTTTGAAAAACTAGATATGGAATACAGCATGCTATGGGCAGGTTCTGCATCCCATTTGGTAAATTCACCCGTTACGTGCAAAATATCCGTAGGGGTCAGCCCGCATCTCTGCACCAGCCCACTTTCCTCCAGCCGTTCCAGGGGAATAGATTTCACTGACTGTATGTTAAGATGGGGTAACAGTTCTTCTGGTGCATGGGGCCGTTGTCTAAGAAGATCATATACTTTTTGCTCATTGGGGGTGGGCTCAAAGGAGAATTTGCCTTCCATGGCCACCAGGATAGTTTGGGAAATTATAGAAAGCCGGTGGTTTTTCATGTATTGCAAGGCCGATTTAACCCCCTGGGGATGTGTGGCATTGGCCCACACAATGGGACCCACCCGGCGGGGGCCAATGACAAATTCATCCCGGATCCACCGGATAAGGCTATCCCCCCCCAATCCCACCGTGCGCATATCCAGGGCCTTTACATGGGTGACAAAGCCCCCCACATTGGCACCAATTTCGCACACACCCACAAGCCCTTTAGAGATATATGCCGTGTCCGTGGTGGTTCCGCCCATGTCCACCACCATGGCCTCGTCTAAACCGGTAAGACGCCTGGCACCGGCCACACTGGCCGCAGGACCGGACAACACGGTTTCCACGGGACGTTCCTCAGCCATGGCAGCAGACATAAGGGTTCCATCCCCCTTAACCACCATTACCGGCGCATGGATACCCCGCTTTTTCAATACAGAGCCAAGTTCCTTGAAAAATTTAATCATCCGGGGAATAATACGGGCATTGAGCACCGCTGTCTGGGCCCGGACCACAAAATTAAGCATATCGGAAAGCTCATGACCACAGCAGACCACAAGCCCCGTCTCCTCATTGATAATTCGTTTTACCGCCAGTTCATGGGCAGGATTAACGGCCCCTGCAAATCCAGACACGGCAAAGGCGGTGACACCTTCTTTATCCACCATATGGTGTACCGCCTTGCGAATTTCATCTTCATCCACGGGCTCAACCTCACCGCCGCTGATGTTAATATGCCCTTTTACATTACATTTTGGGGTATGGGAAATCAGATCCTCTGACACAATACCGCCACTGACCATGAGAATCAGGCCGGTTTTCTGCCCCTCCCCCTCCACAATGGCGTTGGTGGCAAGGGTGGTGGAAACTGACACTAACTCCACCTTAGAAAGCACATCCGGATCAATGCCGGACAATACTTCGTCAATGCCGATGGAAAAATCCCATTTGGTGGTCAATGCCTTATTTTTATCAACATTTTTTTTATCATCAAAATCATATACAACGGCATCGGTGTAAGTTCCCCCGGCATCAATGCCCAGACCATAATGAATGGAAATGGAGAGTCCATCATTCTTCTCCTCGTCATACACCAGGTGCCGGGGGGGTTCACGGCCCGCAAGAGCGCTCTCAGTGTCCGGTACGGAATCAATACCATTTTCCAGGGCCAGGCCACCGCACCCAATGATGTGAATTATTTTTTCATCTTCCATGTGATTCTCCTTGAGGTGTGTGCAGTAGCTCGGTCTTATTGATAAATTCTATCATACTCTTCTTTTAAACCTTTTTTAAGGCTGAAAAGCATTGCCAGCAGTATCACAGCGAGGGGTAGACCAACAACCAAGGTTGCTGACTGCAGGCATTCCAAGCCTCCGTGCAGCATAAGGGCTATGGCGACGCCTCCCTGG
>JASFYZ010000129.1:0-10856 GCA_045046665.1 Desulfobacterium sp. | reverse complement strand
GGCCCGGCCCGGAACCGTAGACGGCCCAATTGGCCGGTTCCTATTGCCCCTCGGGGGGGCTCTGCTGAGGTTGCCCGGAAGTTTTATTTTCTAATAAACCCACATGGCAGTAACCACTGCCACAACGAAAAGTGAAAGTCCTTTAATTCCAGCGTGTTGGTGAGACTTTCTGTAATTTCTCAATAACCCGGGGTGATAATCCCTGTTTTCACTTTAAAGTCCGGCTACTATTCACAAGGCTGCACTGAATGCCCGGACTTATTGAGAACTTACGACTTTCTTATAAAAAAGAGGTATCACATGAAAAATTTTGTAGGTTCAAGAGCGCTGCCCGACCTGGTATACCATTGTCCTGAAAATATGGAAGCGCTCATGGCGCTCTTTGACACCATCGAGGGGGATTACAAAATCGTTGCCGGGTGTACCGATTTTATTCCCGCTGTTCGGGGCGGACGATGGTCTTTCAACGACGGTATGTCGCTCATTGATATAAAAAAAATTGATGCATTAAATTTTATTAAAGAAGCCGATGGGGTTGTCTCCATTGGCGCGGTTACACCATTGTCCGTGATCATGGCATCTGATCTTGTTCAAAAGCATGCCCCCGGGCTTTGCCATGCCATCGGCACCATGGCCTCCCCCCAGGTGAGAAATGTGGGTAGCATGGGCGGAAATATTGCCATGTCTTCTCCGGCCGGGGATAGCGTGCCCTCCCTGCTTGCCCTGGGTGCATCTGTGATCATTACGGGCAAAGACGGAGACAAAAAGGTGGCCCTGGATCAATTTTTTACAGGTCCAGGAAGAAATGTCATGGCCCCGGATCAGGTGTTGACCACCATTGAATTTCCAGCCCTCAAGTCCGACGAATCTGTTCATTTTCAAAAAATCGGCACCCGGGATGCAGTGGTAATTTCCATTGTGTCGGTGGCCTCCTGGATCAAGGTAGAAAACAATGTATGCAAAGAAGCTCGCATTGCATTGGGTTCTGTGGGACCCACACCGATTCGGGTCCCCAATGCCGAGGGTTTTCTTGCAGGCAAAACCGTGACCGAGGATGTCATGGCCCAATGTGCAAAAATGGTGGCCCAAGAAATTACTCCCATCACCGACTTAAGGGCAAGTGCCGACTATCGAAGGGATCTGGCCGAGACCCTTTCCCGCCGAACTCTCATGGCATGCATGGCCGATGTGACCCCATAGAGTCAAAATCGGAGTGTCTAACAACCCGTTTGGGTTCCATTTTTTTTAATCAATTTTTGGGCCTGCCAATATTGATTGAAATGCTTGTCCTTAAGGATTTGCAACAATCATGAAGAGGTCCAAAAAACGATCAAACAGAAGTGGCTGATTTAGACCTCCCAATTCAAAACCGCCCACGACCCATTAAAAGAATTCCAGGTGGCACATTAATTCTGCACCCTATTTTTGAAAAATAAATATCAATGGGGCGAATGAAATATAAATCATTATGATTTCAACACTTTAAACAACTGAAACAGTATGGAAATCATTTGAAGCATCGTAAATATTCAGCTTGGTAATGTAAATATTTGGCAAGTGCCCCCTATTCGTTTATTCGGGACTGCGTAGCATATAATGCTATGTGAGCAGGCCAAAATAGACAATAGGGGGTGCTTGCCGAATATTTACGAAGCATCCACGTTATTTTAATCAACCGTTTTGATGAAGGAGATTTCGATGAAGTGTACAAAAGCAGTTAAATGTATGATCGTTGCTGTGTCGTTTATTGCTCTTTGTGGATTTATGTCAACCAATGCCATGGCCAAAGAGAAGGTCTACAAATGGCGGGCCCAGACCTATGCTGTATCAGGAAGTGTAGGCTATAAGGCCCTTGAGTTATCGTTAAAGGACTTAAAAGCCGCTTCCAACGGACGACTGGATATCCAACTTTACGGGGTTGGCACCCTTGTGGGTCCCTTTGAGCAGTTGGATGCCATGGGCATGGGCATTTTTGAATGCGGTTTTAACGCCCCGGCTTACTATGCTGGCAAGGATCCCGCATTTGCAGCATTGTTCAGTCTCATGAACATCTGGGAAAATACCAGTGATGTGAAGATCTGGAGTTACTACTTCGGTGGTCTGGAGCTGGCCCAGGAACTCTATGGAAAGTACAAGGTTCATTATGTGGGACCGGCCCTTGTGGGTGCTGAGCCCATCATGTCCAAGGTGCCCCTGAAACAACTGTCTGATTTCAACGGTCTCAAGATCAGAACCGCGGGTGGGCTTACATCAGAACTGTTTAAAAAACTGGGCGCATCTCCGGTAAAAATGGGTGGTGGAGAACTTTACACAGCGCTGGACACGGGTGTTGTGGATGCAGCTGAGTTTGTCAGCCTTGCGGAAAACCATGACATCGGTCTCCATGAAGTGACGGAATATGTCCTTTACCCCTCCTTCCACGGAAACACCGCCACCTGTGATTTTACCGTTAACCAAAAGGCCTGGGACAAGTTACCTGCAGATCTCAAAGCCATGATGGAATCCTGGATATTTGAGCTGGATGCCCGGTTTGATTATCAGTCCGCAGCAGAAAGCGCCCGGGCACTGCAGAAAATGAAAGAAAAAGGGCTTGTTCATACCCAGCTTTCCAGTGCAGATATGACCAAGGCCAGGGAACTCTCCCTTGAGGTGGCCAATGACTGGAAAAAGAAGAGCCCCATGTCTGAAAGGGTCATCGACTCGATTCTGGATTACCTCAGATTAAAGGGATCCATTAAATAAAACGCTACCTTTGTTCTGACTTCGGCCATTGTATGTCAGTTCCGCAACTGAGCGTCCGGCGGAAGTTAGAATCGAATTTAAAAAAATTAGACAAGGGGTACTTTCAGAGACGTCCTTGTTGAAATAACCGCAATTGTCGGATGAGCTTAATCTAACCGTATCAAATTTGGATGTGGCAACAATTTCTGCCATGGACATATTAAGGAGATCTTATGGGGCCAGGATTATTAACCATATCGATGTTCAGTTCTTTTTTCGCGCTGCTGGCACTGGGAATTCCTCTTGCATGGACAACCGGAAGCCTGGGACTGATATTTGCTTTTTTCATGTGGGGACCCGATGCCATGTCCATTGTGGTACTTCGGGTGTGGGATGTCATGGGCAGCTTCAGCATGATCGCCATCCCCCTTTTCGTCTTCATGGGCAATATGCTGCAAAAATCCGGCATTGCCCATGATTTATTTAAGGCCATCCAGGTCTGGGTTGGGGGGCTCCGGGGGGGTATTGCCGCAGCCACCATTTTGCTTTGTACCGTACTTGCCGCCATGATCGGTACTGTGGGAGCAGATGTCACCATCACCGGCCTCATTGCCCTGCCCTTTATGTTCCAGCGGGGGTATGACCGCCATATGGCCCTGGGTGCCATTGTGGCAGGCGGTGCGCTGGGGGTACTGGTGCCCCCCAGCATCATGTTCATCGTGTACGGCGTCACCGTGGGTGAATCCATTGGTAAACTGTTCATGGGAGGTGTGGGACCTGGATTGCTCTTTGGTAGTCTCTACATAGGTTACATTCTCATTAAGTGTTATCTGGATCCATCTGCCGGGCCAGCCGCTCCTCTCGAAGAACGAAATATTCCGTTCATCCAGAAGCTTGCCATGTTCAAATCCCTCATTCTTCCCCTTGTATTGATTATGGGAGTCATGGGTTCCATCTTTGGCGGTATTGCCACCCCTGGTGAAGCTGCCGGTGTGGGGGCTCTGGGTGCCATTTTATGTGCAGGGGTACGCAAACGACTGAACTGGGAGAACCTGAGCGATTCGCTGTACGAAACCATGAAAACCGTGGGGCTTATACTGTGGATCGTCTTTGGTGCCATGGTATTCATTGCCACCTATACACTGGGCGGCGGGGCCGATTTTGTAAAAGACGCACTGCTGGCCCTTCCCCTGAATCCCTGGCTGATACTGATCATCATCCAGATTATTCTGCTTTTCCTTGGCATGGTGCTGGATATTATCGGTATCACGGTTCTCCTTGCCCCAATCTTTGTACCAGTTATTACGCAGCTGGGGTTTGACCCATTGTGGTTCGGCGTAATATTTAATCTTAATCTACAGATTGCCTATCTCTCTCCGCCCTTTGGATACTCCATCTTTTATCTCAAAGCCGTGGCACCGCCCGATGTGACCATGATGGATCTCTATAAATCCGTCCTGCCTTACATGGGGCTTCAGGTTATCGGTATGATTCTGTGCATGATATTCCCCCAGATCATTCTCTGGCTTCCCAACCTGATGATGCAATAAAAGGAGAAAACAATGACACAACAAAACACAAAATCCTTGAATCAGGATCCACGGTTTGCGTCCATGGCAAAAATTGCAAATGGGCTGGACTTAGTCAGTGAATGGCAGGGCAAGGCAGTTTCCTTACTTATTCTGGTGGCCACTCTTCAGATTTGCTATGAGCTGGTGATGCGGTATTTTTTCAATGCTCCCACTGTGTGGGGTCTTGAGCTGACGGTGTATCTGTGCGGCGTTACTTATATTATGGCCGGGGCCTATGCAGAACGGTATGGTGCCCACATCCGGGTGGATGTCTTTTACAACAACTGGCCTCCCAGGACCCAGGCCTGGTTTGATCTTATGGTAACGGATCTATTTCTCTTTTTCTTCAGTGGTGTATTGCTGTGGCACGGCAGCCTCTGGTTCTGGGAAGCAGTGACCCAGGGGTTAACCTCGGGAACCATCTGGGATCCCATCATCTGGCCCATGCGCCTTGTTATTGTACTGGGTGCGTTAATGCTTTTTATATCAGGTATTCCTAAGTTTTTAAGAGATGTGGCCCATGCTGTCTGGAACGTGAAGATTTAACTTTTTGCCGAGAAGTCCCCTTCTGAATCTTTGATTCAGTGGGGGATAACTCTGCTATTTCTTCATCCATTGGAATTTTGGCACTGCAGGACTTGCTTTCACTCTATAATACGTTTTGGGGGCTAATTTCGGAGAAACGGGGTCATCAAGTATCCAACACCTTTCGCACTTTAACGGCCAGCTCTTTCTGGGAAAAAGGTTTGGGTATAAAATTAACCCCTTCATCCAAAACACCCCGATGGGCAATAACGTTGGCGGTATATCCAGACATGAAAAGCACCTGAAGGCTGGGATAAAGGGCTTGAAGCTGGTTGGCAAGGTCTCGGCCATTCATTTCAGGCATGACCACATCCGTAATCAACAAATCAATTCCCCCGGCATTTTTTCTGGCCAGGGCCATGGCATCTACCGGACTGTTGGCAGTAAACACCGTATACCCCAGGTTCTCAAGCATTTTTTTGCCCAGTGTCAAAATAGCGTCATCATCCTCGACTATCAATAGTGTTTCACCCCGGGTCAAGGGCATTTCCACTGCAAATTCAATGCTTCCCTCTGGGGCCTGCCCTGCATACCGGGGGAAATATATCTTAATGGTGCTCCCTTCCTCCAGTTCACTGTAGACATTTGCAAACCCATTGTTCTGCTTAACAATGCCATAAACAGTGGCCAGCCCCAATCCTGTTCCTTTACCCAGTTGTTTGGTGGTGAAGAAAGGTTCAAAAGCCTTATCCACCGTCTCTGGAGTCATCCCCATGCCATCATCGCTCACCGCAAGCAATATATATTCACCCGGGACAAACCCTGCATGATCCAAGCAATAATCCTTATCAAAGTGTACATTTCCTGTTTCAATTGTGATTTTACCCACATCTGCTATGGCATCCCGGGCGTTGATACAAAGATTAATCAAAATCTGATCCACCTGGGAGGGGTCTATTTTAACCGGCCACACATCGGACCCAGGCCCCCATGCAAGGTCTATATCTTCACCGATGAGTCTCCTGAGCATTTTCAACATCTTTCCCACAAAATCATTCAACTGAAGCACCTGGGGTGCAATGGTTTGCTGACGGGCAAAGGCCAGCAATTGCCGGGTGATTTCCGTTGAGCGTGTGGCGGCTGAAAGAATCTGCTCAAGGTTATCATGCAGGGGATCACCGGGATCCAACTCTTCCAGACTCATTTCAGTATATCCCATGATGATACCAAGCATATTGTTGTAATCGTGTGCCACCCCTCCGGCCAGGCGGCCCACGGATTCCATCTTCCAGGCCATTTTCCACAGCGAACTCATGCATGATGTCGCCGTTTTGAACAACGATTTTCCTGCCTTTCAATTCCGCCAGTGTGGTGGGGGGCTGCTTCTGGCCTTTTCGCACAGCGATGACGTAATTATTCACCGAATGGGGCTGGGTAAAGTCAAATTTAAGGTCTCTATCCGGGGAGTAAAACATAGCCTGGATGGCATCGATGTATCCCTGTTTCAGCCCATCCACAATCTTGCCCCATGGTCCCAGGCGAAAGGTGACATCAAGCCCCACTTCCCGGGCAATACCCCGTGTAAGATCAACGATGAAACCCGCTGGCAACCCATTCTCATCCAGATATTCAAAGGGGGGATAGTTGTCATCCCCCCCAATGACAATGCGGTTATGGGACGGCAGCTGCAAGGCCGCAAACCACTTGGCATGGAGATGGCGATATCTACCATCCGCCATGACAAGTGCCAACCCCTCGTTCAACAGCGCCAGGGTCTCCCGGTCCCCTTCCTTTACTGCAAAACAAAAATCCTGACGAAAGCCTTCAATGGGTCTCTTCACAATCTTCAGGTTGGAAAGTCCGATTTGCCTGACCAGGCGCAATGCCACAAGCTGCTGTATCACCACTGCGTCATGGAAGCCCTGGGAAAGCTCCTTGAGAGCCTGATTAAAGGTGGGTAAGCTGTGTATTTTTATGCCACGATCCCCACGTTCCAGGAACTCCTCAGCGTTATCCCCCTTCATGACCGCCACCTGACGTCCCCTCAGGTCTTCCAGGTTATGGATGTTGGTGGTGTCTGCCCGTACAACAATTGCACCGTGAAGGGACATGTAGGGAAATGTAAAATCAAAAATAAATTCCCGTTCCGGGGTACGCCCCACCAGGGGCAATGCTTGCACGTCCCCTTCCTCCAGCCAGCTTCTCACCATTACCCATGGCCCGGTGTCAAAGGTGACATCCCGTCCCATGGCCTTTAAGGCCGCTTCCAGAAGCTCCACGGAAAACCCCTTTGCCTGGTCATCTTCACCCACAAAGCAAAAGGGGGGATAATCAGTCTCGCAGGCAGATTTAAGGGGTTGATTTATTTTTAAAATATCCTGGTCTGCACTGGCATCCCCCCATAAAACAGCTATCATGAGAAAGATAATGGATAAAAAGAAATGCCATTTATGGGTTCTGAATCGATAGTTCAAGTCAATTCTCATGGGCGGCTCCATTCGTACGATGTTCTTGCCTGGGGTGAAATCCAGTTAGCTTGACCCTCCCGTTCCGGACATACCGGACTTCAGGGCGGCATAATGCCATTATATTCTTTGTTGCGTCGGTGGGCAGACATGCTCGTTATTGTGGCTTTTGTAGACTTTACCCTTCACGCAAAAGACGTCATCAAAAGATGATAACACAACTCTAACCTCGCGCCACCCAAAACTGATCAAAAAATTAAAAACACAATCAAACCAAATGATTTCAACTTTCCTGCCGAGAAGTCCCCTTCCGAATCTCTAATTCAAAAAATGAACATTCACATTATCCCAATGTTTGAAAAATTATATCTGGCTGGACAGCAGAATTTTCCGCCATTTCAACGGTGGTCACCCCGGTTAAGACCAATGCAGAGCGATACCCGAAATCCAGGGCACCCTGGATATCTGACTTGATGAAATCACCGGTCATCAATACCCGGTCCCGGAAAATTTGCCGACCACATTTTTCTTCAAGCAGGGCATGGGCACAGGAGACAATCTCCCGGGGGTGGACATCAATGCCCAAGGCGTCAAGCATTTGAGATTTCTCCCGGGTGGAGTGATCCCCGTCATTGGTGAGCAGGTAAAAGGGAATATATTTTTTTCTGAGCATTGCCAGCAGGGACCGGCTTCCCGGGGCCGCCTTTCCTTTGACAAGGAGTACCCCGTCAATGTCAAAAACAAGGGCATCCAGGCTGGCACCATGGGAAAAGAGCCATCCTTTAACAATACCTTCGCCAATTTTATTTCCGATCAAATCGCACCACATATGATGTGATAGGAGAAATTTAAGAATACCATAATATAAAGTTCAATCCGTTAATGCAAAGAGCATTTAAAGATTTGGCGAAGGTATTGTAATACTATATAAATAAAAATTTCAGTGGTCAACAAGTAATTACAGTATTGAAATACTTGCGGTATGAAAAGTTTTTATTGACACCTTTAAAAAAAGCAGATACAAAATTCTATAATTCGATGGTTCAGTTTTTAAACACCGTTTGGGGTAATCAGGGCTCAGGTGTGCATTATTTCAGCCTGCATTTTTGAACAGGTCCCCATGCTTTTGGCAACGTCCTTTGTTGCATAAAGACTAAAATCTAACAAAAGCACCCACAGCGCAAGCCTGATTCCTCCCAGACATTTTCAGGTTAAAGGGTGGGGCGTGTCGAATATAACACCACATAGTTTTTTCCATCTAATGCTTACGCGTGATGATCAAGCTTTTAGAACGAGTTATTAATAATCTGGGGTCAAGCTTGGTTAAAAACCTGCACATGGGTTGGCAAGTATCTTTATCTGCAGGTGATGTCAGTTTTAATATTATCACGATGTGCGATCCCGGCATCGTCGGTGAATCCATCTGGTAAACGGTTTTTACATTATGGCAGAATTAGAATTAAAAAATATCACCGTAAAATTTGGCGGGCTTTCTGCCCTCTCTGATTTGAGTTTTTCCATTAACTCCGGTGAGATATTGGGATTGATTGGGCCAAATGGGGCAGGAAAGACAACGGTTTTTAACGTATTGACAGGTGTTTATCAGGCAACTGATGGGGATGTGTTGTTCCAGGGAAAAAGTATTCTGGGGAACCGTCCCTATGAAATATTTTCCAAAGGGGTTGCCAGAACCTTCCAGAATATTCGCTTGTTTGCCAACATGACTGCGGTGGAGAATACCATGGTGGCAAGACATTGCCGCTCCAGTCGGGGCATTGTCAGTGCGCTTTTTAAGACCCGTGCTCAACAGGAAGAAGAACTTTTTATCCGGGAAAAGGGGCAGGAAGCACTTGATTTCATGGGCGTGGGCGAATTCGCAGACACGGTGGCCTCAAATCTTCCCTATGGATTGCAGCGACGACTTGAAATCGCAAGGGCCATCGCCTCGGAACCCAAAGTGTTGCTTCTGGATGAACCCGCTGCTGGCATGAACCCTTCTGAAAGTTCAGAGTTAATGAAAGATATTGCACGCATATCAGAACTTGGCATAGACGTGCTCCTGGTGGAGCATGACATGAAGGTGGTGATGGGCGTGTGTCATCGTATTGTATGTGTTGATCATGGCGTTAAAATTGCCGAAGGGACATCCCAGGACATTCAGAATGATCCCAAAGTGATTGAAGCGTATCTGGGTCAACCTGCCACCGCCACCGAAGCTTAAACCCGAACCTTGAGTTAATACCTAAACATTAAGGAGAATTAAGATGAGGAAAAAAAGCATTACACTGTTAATCATGGGATTGATGATTGTACCTTTCCTGGTGACCATGGCAGCTGCCAAAACCCTTCACATAGGATCCATGAGCCCCTTGACCGGTCCCTATGCATCGGATGGTACGGACATCAAAAATGGGGTGTTAACCGCCATTGAAGTATTTGAAGAAGCAGGTGGGGTTCCCGGCTATGATAAAATTGAACTCCATGCCCAGGATACTGCATGCGATCCCAGACAGGCCGTTGCTTCTGCCAATAAACTCATCAACCTGGAAGTGGCAGGCGTCATTGGTGCCTATTGCTCATCCTCAACCATTCCGGGATCCATCACCCTTGATGAAGAAAGCATTCCCATGATAACCCCTGCTTCCACCAATGAAAAGGTGACAGACAGAGGGCTTGAATACATGTTTAGAATGTGCGGCAGGGATGATGATCAGGCCCCTGCATCTGCCAAGTTCATGAAGGAATCTCTTAAAGCAGAAACCATTTTTATTGTGGATGATAAGACCACTTATTCCCAGGGCCTTGCCGATGGGGTTGAAAAAAGCTGTAATGAGTTGGGAATTAAAGTGTTGGCCCACGAGCATGTCAATCAGGGAGACAAAGATTTCTCTGCCATTTTGACCATGGCAAAACGAGCCAATGCCGATGTTCTCTATATGTCCCTTCAAGGTTTTTCCCCCGGCTCCATGATGGCTATCCAGGCTAAACGTCTGGGCGTCAAATCCCAGATCGTCACCCAGGATGCCATGTTTCAGCCCAAGTTCATGGAAGTTGCAAAGGATGCGGCCGAAGGTATTTATCTTACCTATGGATTCACTGATCCCACAACTCCCGAATATAAAGCATTCTCAGAGAGATATGTTCCTAAATATGGTGCCATAGCAGCCTATGCCACCTATGCCTACGATTCAGCCACGGCCCTGTTAAAGGCCATCAAAGCCGCCGGGTCCACAGAGCCTGCAAAAATCAAAGCTGAACTGATGAAAATGGAATTTGCCGGTGTGTCCAAACATGTAAAATTTAGAGCCAATGGTGATACCGGGTCATCCTACATTGCCTTTAAAATTATTAACGGTGCATTTGTCCCCTACTGGGATCCTGACAAAGGATTGTTAAAATAATCAAGGCCCAATGGTATGCCCACCACCGCGCTTTTGGGGGGGGGTATATTTTTTGCTGATTTCAAGCTTAAAAAACGGGCGCATTCCCATTTTTCCGGTTGGAGATCCAACTCTTTGATTTATCAAGATATTTTGTTTTAGATCAATGGGATGCTGACTTAATGAAATCAATG
>JASFYZ010000128.1:0-17677 GCA_045046665.1 Desulfobacterium sp. | reverse complement strand
ATAAGATAATCTGTATATGATAAACTGCCATGGAAATTAAAAACAAACAAAAGCCCGCCCCGGAAAAAGGCGATGACCTTATTGTCTTCATGGAGATGACATAAATCTGCCCGGCCATCACCGGGAATATTGAATGACCTTAAACCGGTGATCATGGCCCGGTCAAAGTCTGCCAGCCGGGAAAAATAAAGATCTGGATTATCCCGCAAGGACCATTGCCGCCGGGCATAATGATAGGACCATTGGTTGTGTGCCCCGGGGAAATCAATCCACTCTGGATGTCCGAATTCATTGCCCATAAAATTAAGATACCCGTCCCCGGCCGTTGCCAGGGTGATCAGCCGGATCATTTTGTGCAGGGCCAGGGCTCGAAATGTTTTAATATCCGGATCTGTTCCCCCCATGTCATGGTAGATGTTTTCACCCATGAGGCGCATGAACAGGGTCTGATCCCCCACCAGGGCTTGGTCATGGGACTCTGCGTAACTGATACTCTTTTCGTCCTCCCGGCGGGCGTTGAGTTCAACCCACAGGGAACCCAAGGGCCAATTTTCGTCTTGAAACTCCTTTAACAAACGAATCCAGTAATCAGGAATCCCCATGGCAAATCGATAATCAAATCCCGTGCCGCCCAGGGTCTGGGGGGCCGCAATACCGGGGTATCCGCTCACCTCCTCGGCAATTGTGATGGCCCCGGGGGAAATATCATGGATGATCTGATTGGCAAGGAACAGATAGCCAAGAGCTGCTTCATCCACCTCCCCTTCCCGGTAATAATCGGCATAGGTTGTGAATGCCCGTCCAATGCCATGGTCTAAAAACAGCATGGAAGTCACCCCGTCAAACCGGAACCCATCCATGTGAAATTCTTCCAGCCAGTAGCGGCAATTGGACAGCAAGAACCCAATCACCTGCTTTTTTTCATAGTCAAAGCAACGGGAATCCCACAGTTTATGCATCCCCCGTTCTCCGTGGTGGAAAAACTGATGGGAGGTACCGTCAAAGCAGCCCAAGCCCTCCACCTCGTTTTTCACGGCATGGGAATGCACCAGATCCATGATCACCCGAATACCCAGGCCATGGGCTGCATCCACCAAGCTCTTAAGTTCTTCGGGGGTTCCAAACCGGGAGGATATGGCAAAAAAATTGGACACATGATAGCCAAAGGAGCCGTAATAGGGATGTTCCTGGATGGCCATGAGCTGAAGGGTATTATAACCTGAACTTGCCACCCGGGGTAATATATGCTGTTCAAATTCCTGATAGGTGCCCACCCTGCCCTCTTCCTGGGCCATGCCCACATGGGCTTCATAGATGAGCAACGGCTCATGGGATGGGGCAAACGCTTTATCTTTCCAGTGATACGGGACTTGCGGATGCCAGACCTGGGCGTTAAAAATCAGGGTGTGGGAATCCTGAACCACTCGAACGGCGGCCGTGGGAATGCGATCACCCTCCCCCCCGGGCCACAATACCCGGAGCCGATAATGCTGGCCATGGCAGAAGGTGTTGATATCAAACCCACCTTCCCAGATGCCCTTATTTTCCCTGGAGGTCAGACAGAACCGTTCATCCAATTGCCAGTCGGTCATGTCACCAATGATGTAAACTGCTGTTGCATTGGGAGCCCACTCCCTGAATCGCCAGCGTTCACCTGTGCAGTGCAATCCAAAAACCAGGTGGTAATCGGCCACATCATACAGGGAGCAACTGCCCTGGTCCGTGACCCATTGTTCCATGGCCCGGGCCCGGGCAAGGCGGTTCTGGATCACCTTTTTATGGGCAAGAAGACCGGGGTCATTGAAAATACCGGGATCAGACAATGAAGGGCCTGTGAAGCATTTTTTCATAGAGTTCAATGTATTTTGTGGCACATGCCGTGTGATTAAATTCAAGAACGCCCTGGGTCATCACCCGGGAGATCTGCTTTTCTTTTACATCAGGATCAAGCTGGTAAAAGGCCATGGCCTGATCCACGCCCCAGGCAAGCCCCTGGCTGTCATGGACCCCAAAAACAAATCCATTGCCCGTGTTATTATCCGGATCAATGTGGCGGATGGTGTCGTGGAGTCCCCCGGTGTCAAACACAATGGGCAGGGTGCCATAAATACAACCGGTCATCTGGGGAAGACCGCAGGGTTCAAAAGTGGAAGGCATGAACAAAAAATCAGCCGCGGCAAAGGCCTGGTGAGAAAGCACCTCGGTGAAATCATTCACAGAGACTCTATGGTGAAGCCCATGGAATTCCACGATCTCTAAAAAACATTTTTGAAAAGGCCCATTGGCCACAAACACCACCTGGAACTTGGTATCCCAGTACTTGGAAACAATATTAAATAAAATATCTGCCAGGAGCTGACACCCCTTTTGCACAGGATCAAGACGGGAGGGCCAGAAGAATATGGGGGCACTGTCATCCATCTCCAACCCCAGCATGTCCTGGAGGTGGCGTTTGTTTTCCAGTTTTTTACAGCGGTGATTTTTAGGTCCGTAATTATACACCACCATCTCATCAATGGCGGGATTAAACTCAGGGTCTGGGGCGTTGAGCACCCCCTCGGCACAACCGGCATGCCATTTATTGGAAAGCTCCTGCTGAAGACAGGGTTCCACAAAGGGGTGGCGGTTATGGATAATCTCACTGAGGAATGTGGGGCTCACCGTGTTGACATAATGGGCAGCAAACACACCGGATGTAAGGAAATCAACCGGATTATGCCCCCGGCTCTCTTCATAACACTTGGGGTCTTTTCTGTAGTAAAGATTATTCCAGAAGGCCGCAGCATCGATGCCTCTATCCTCTATCTGATCCAGAGTGGCTGTCACGGTGTGGATGTTATGGATGGTGAATAGACAGGGAATGCCCAATTGCCGGGCCATGGCGGGTATCAGGCCGGTCATCCAGTCATTGCAGTGGATGATATCGGGGTTCACCCGGGGGATAATGTTGTTCATCACCTCCCGCTGGAAGGCCAGGGAAACCTTGAGGTTGGTTTCATAGTACCCGGAATAGACATGGGTGAGATAATAAAACACCCGGTCCTCGGCAAGGTGGATTCTCTCGTCCTCTATGCGGTCTTTGATGCGTTTCAGCTCTTTATTAAACAGGCTGGGCAGGTATCCTTCAAATAATGATCGGTAATCAGGCAAGGCCACATGCACATCCCCCCCCAGATCAAACAATGAGCTGATCAAGGCCGCGGACACATCGGCAAGTCCCCCTGCTTTGGCACAGAAATTTGACATATTTCCCATACCCTCGGGAAGATAGGTCACCTCTGGCGTCACAATAAGGACACGAGGTTTTGATTTTTTCATTTTTACCTACCTTTTAGAAATAGCCTGAAATGACAATTTTACGCCTGCCATGTGATGCGTTGGACTTGATGGGCAAGCCTTACCCATTCCCAACTATGTGACATAAATAAAAATATCATCGAATTATACCATAATTCATATGCCTGCAACATCAGTTTTGTCAAGTTTTATCCAAACCCGGTACAACTCACTGCTTCCCCAGGCCTGGGCATCACACCCCCTTGGTTCATGGGGAAAATTGCCATCCAAAATTTCGGGAAGATGTCCCACACACCCCTTTTTCATCAGCTCCGAAGCACTACCCAACAACGCCAGGGCCGTTTCTTTTCCCTGGGCATCATCGTACACCCCGGCCCAGGCTTCGCAAAACACGGGAAAGGGCCATGTCCAGGCCGTTCCATTGTGATAGGCGGGTTTCCTCTGGGTGTCTTCATCTCCCTTGTATTCTCCGGCATAGGGGTGATGGGGGGCATTGAGAAGCTTACCGTGTGAAAAAATGGGAAGGGAATAGGAAACCGGTCGGTCTGCAAGGCTTCGGATGGCTCCGGGCACCAGCAATTGCATACAGGCTTCCAGACAGGGTATGGTAAGGAACGGGTCATCAATAACACCCAGGGTCAAAAGAAACAATTGATTGGGCCGAAGGGCATCATCCGGCCGGGCCTGGGCTGCCCCTGTGCCGGGGTCTGCATGGAGACAGTCTGCAAAATAGCCCTGTTCCTCCAGAAAATAGTACTGGTGCACATTTTTTTTCACCTTTAATGCCAGCCTGGCCCAGGAAGGTGTTTGGGAAGGTGCATCAATGCTGGCAAGAAAGGAGAGTGCATAATACCACAAGGCCTGGATCTCCACGGGATATCCCTGGCGTGGCGTACCTGCAGGGAAATTGGTGTCCATCCAGGTAAAATGGGAGGGACTGTAGAGCAATGCCGTGTCAGGGTCCATGACAACCCCGGTGTCCGTGCCCCGGACAAGGGAGGTGGCCATGGATATCAAAATTTCTTTGACCGGACGATCCCCCAGACGTTCATGGAGGAAATCTTCGCCATCCCGTTCCACCAGCTCCCGGCAGGTGGCAAAAAACCACAGGGGCGCGTCCGAAGTTTCTCTGTTTTCTGCATTGTTGCCGCAGATCATGTTGGGTAAAGTGCCGTCCTGTTCATACTGGCCAAACAGGCGCAAAATGGCCTTTGCATCATCCATTCTCCCGGTTTGGATCAATGCCCGGCAAAAAATCAAACTGTCCCGGCCCCAGTCCAGGAACCAGGGATATCCCGCAATAACACTTTTGTCGTTGCCTCGACTCACCAGGTAATGGTCCAGGTTTCGACCCACAGTTTCAATAAAATGGGTGGACGGCGGCGATTCCATGGGAGCATTGCTGCTCTTGGGGGCCAGCCCTTTGCCATGATTTTTATGACCATGGGCATGGGCATGGGCATGGGCTTTAATAAGGATGCCTTGGGTGCTGCCAGTCATGGCAATTTTGAAATATCCGGGACTGAGCAGATCAGAATGGGCATCCAGCCCCCGGGACTCTTCCAGTGGGTGATGTACCATATAGGTCCATTCCGGTGCAGACACAAATTCACCCCCTTGCATTTCAATGTCCAGGGTCCGTTCACCCGGCGCGGGTTCAAACAACACCCCCTCTTTTCTGGGGGTCAGGGCCGTTTCCCAGGCCTCCTCTGGGCCGGTCCATGCCTTGATGGTGTCGTGGAAAGAACGATCCTCAATATCCGGACGAATAATCAGGGTCACTGGGAGATGATCGTCCAGGAACAGGAGAATATCCCGGGAGGGCTTTCGAACGATTTCAAGGAGTACCTGGTTTTTTTCCTGTGCCATCCACAGCCGCAGTTCAATGATAAAATGCCTGCCTTCGCTGGTGGGAACATTAAAACGCCACAGCCCTCCCTTTTGTCCACGGGGGCAGGAAAAGCTATCCAGGCAATCCAGGGTCAGTTCCCGGGAAGCGCCCTGATATAAGGCCCATATGCGGTACCGGGCCAGGAACATCCAGCGATTTTCCGGATAGTCTGGATTGAGATTGGCACACAACAGTCCATCATAACGGCTCTCCAGATGTCCCCACCAGGCCGCGGCCCGCAACACCCCGCCCCGGCCATTGACATCCAGAAATTTCAGGGAAGGGTCGGCCATGATTTTTTTTCGTGAAAAAGACCCAGGAAATGGCAGGGTCCGGGGATTTCCCAGATACAACAGGGATGATTGGTGTTCATGGGTGTTGCCGTTCTGAAACAGGCGAATGCGAAAGCTCAATTCCTGGTGAAAAGACTGGGTTTTCGAAGGAGGAAAAATGGCAAAATAAGTGCCGGAAGCCGTGGGCAAAGATTCTTCATATCCCATGGTTTGCATCCTATTTCGGAATGCCTTACGAATATCTGCCCTGAAATTCTCAGGGGCCAGCACTAAAAGACAATACCCTGGGGGTACCATCACGGTGCGACGGTTGTCCGTATCCCAGCGCCAGGTCACCATCCGGCTCTCTTTGCCCCCTCGGTTCAGGGAGCGGCAAAAGGCAATGGGGTCATGGACAAGGTACTCTGCGCTGGCATGGGCATCAAAATCTCCCAGATCCTGAAATCCTTGAAAGACCTGGAACAATTTCATTGCCTTGGCCTTTAGTTTTTGATCCAGCACCCGCCGGGGCATGTGGCACATGGGAAGATCAACATTCCCCCCGGGGGGGTGCGTCTGGGAAGAGAGGGCCATCACCTGACCCGGCTCCAGGGCAATACTCTGTTGGTCTGGAGACCTTGTAATGTGAACCTCTTTTTCTCCCAGAAGATCCATCACCGTTGAAGGTGACATGTCCCAGTCCCGGGGAGCCCAGGACACCATTCCCTTATTTTCACAATCCAGATTCACCACTATGAGCAACCGGCTTTGGGATGCCCCATGGATTCTGGCCAGGGCCAGGCAGTTTTCCGGACCGTTATGGACAAAGAAAACCTTGGAATCCTGGCTAAAGGTGCTGTGATTTCTCAAAATCCAGTTAAGGCGTTTGATATGCTCAATCTGATTTTCCCGGGCACCCCAGTTCAGGGAGGGGGCTTCGTGCACATTGATTTTTTCCGTGGCAAACCACTCCACCCCGGCACTGAATCCAAACCCGCCGCAGATGGAAAACAGGGCAGAAATCGCGGTTCGCATCCTGGCGTATCGGTGGGACACCCCGGCCAGACGGGGATTGTCATGGGTTTCGGCAAAATGAACCATGAGCCCATATTTTTGTGAAATTTCCAAGGCTTCGGGAAGATAAATTTCTATTTCTGTTCGCTGGTAGTTCTGGAACAGTTCAGAATAAGCCCAGTTAAGGTTGGCTGTGTTCAGAAGATCACAGGTGGCATGGATTCCCCCCCCCAGTCCTTCCAGAAAGAAAAGGGTATCCGGATACTCATATCTCACCCTGGCCACAATGTATTCCCAGGCTGGCAGGGGAATCATGTAACCGGCATCACACCGGAACCCGTCCACCCGTCGTCGGCACCAGCAAAGGAAAATATCTGCCATGTATTGCCACAGCTCCACCCGGGAATAATCCAACTTGGTGAGATCTTCCCACTTCACCCCCCAGGCACCGGGCACTTCAATGGTGCCATCTTCTCCCCTCACCAGCCATTCCGGGTGACTTTCGTGGATACTGGCGGCCCAACCCGTATGGTTGATGGCAATGTCCAGAACCAAATATCCGCAATGGGAGTGGACGGCATCGGCAAGTTCCATGAACTGTTCCAGGGGGGTTGCCAGGGGGTCAAATTCCACCAGGGCCGGGTCCACATCTGTGAAATTAAGGGCCGCATAGGGGCTACCGTACCGGCCCATGCGGGCATAGGTGGTGGGGGTGGGATGCACGGGTAAGAGCTGGAGCACCCGGCACCCCAGTTCTCCAAAGATAAAATCCACCTCTTTGATAAGATCCCGGAACTTTCCCGACTCTGGGATCACGGTGTACCCTTTATTTTCAAGGGTGTGGATCATTTCCTGCTCTTCCGGGGCCATGGGGTCTCTGGGACATTTTGCACTGCCGAATTGCCGGACAAAGGCGTTGTAGATGATGTTGGCGCAACAGGAACCTGCGCTTTCCACGTTGATCAGCGTGTTATCCCCTTCGGGCCACAGGGGAGAGGGCTGCTCCGTGCCCATGAAAAAACATTTGGCCCGGAAGTGGCCCACTTCATACAGGGGCAGCGTGATGGAAAAAAAGTGGGGGCTCCGGCGAGCCATTTGAATATCATGCCATGCGCTGTTGAACTTGATATCTCCTTTATTCACCCGGTCAATGATCTCCTGGCGGATAACGGCGGCCCGTCCCAGATCGGTACGAATAAAGGCATCCCCCCCGGGGGCCGTGTCAGGAGCGACCTCCAGGGTAAAGGTAATGCTGTCTCCACAAAACATGACCAGGGCCCTGCCGGGCTCGGGATATTGAACGACCATGGCTCCCCTCCCAAATTGAAATCAACCGCTTCTCATTTTTCTTCCCACCCGCCAAGAAGATGGAGGTGAAGATGAAAAATCACCTGGCCACCCCCTTTTTCCACGTTAAAAAGAAGTTTATATCCAGATTTGTCAACCCCTTCTTTTTTGGCCATGTCCCGGGCCACCAGATGCATTTTTGCAACTATTTCTGCATCGGCTTCGGTGAGATCGTTGATACTTCTGATATGCTGTTTGGGCACTATGAGCAGATGCACCGGGGCATGGGGTTTGATGTCCCTGAACACCACGCACATCTCATCTTCATAAATAAATTCCGATGGAATTTCACCTTTAACTATTTTACAAAACAGACAATCTTCTGCCATTGGATTCTCCTTTTTACAGATACTGGGTTTATAAGTTTATTGTGGTACTACGATTAGTTATGGGATACAAATCTGATCCCGTTGGCACAAAGGCTACTAAAAGTTACTAATCTTACAATAAAACCCGCGACAGTTCCTGGCTTGCATGGAACTGGATTAATAACACCCATAAGCCAAGCCTGACCCCATTTTTATGCTTTGGGTTAATAGGACACCTCAATGGTTTCCATTAATTGCTCCAGGACGGCGGTGGCCTTTCCCTGGAGGAAAATGTGGGTTACCAAATCTGTGTATTCCGACGGTTCTGTGTTGATTTCAATTATTTTTGCGCCGTTTTCCCGGGCCAACCGGGGGATCATGTTGGCGGGGGCCACCTCTCCGGTGGTTCCCACAATAATAAAAAGATCTGCTTTCTCAGCTTCACCAAAGGCGGCCCGGTGGGCATGGCCGGGAATGGACTCTCCAAAAAAAACAGCATTGGGTTTTAAAATTCCTCCGCACTTGGAACAACGGGGGGGCAGGACGGACAGGTCCACCTTTTCCACCTTGATACCCTTGCCACAGTTAAGGCAAATTAATTTTCTCAGGGAACCATGGAACTCATGGATAGTTTTATTCCCGGCATCCTGGTGAAGGCTGTCCACGTTCTGGGTGATCACCCCGTGGATGAGATTTTTGGCTTCCATCTCCGCGAGTATATAATGGGCTGCATTGGGCTTTACCTGGCCAAACAACTCATAAAAAATATCCCGCATCACCTCCCAGGAGCGGGCCGGATATTCACGGAAATAGGAGATCTCAAAGGTGACAGGATCATACTTGTTCCATAATCCATTTTCTCCCCGAAAGGGAGGAATACCACTCTCCACAGAGATACCAGCCCCGGTAAAGGCCACGGCCCGGGTTGCCCCCTGGATTAACTTTGCTGCCTTTTCATACTCTTTATTATATACCATTTTCATTATTTCTATAATAGCTGCATGACTTCAAAACTGTTGGTCATGAGATCACAAATGAGCAGGCGATTCCTGAGAATCTCTCCCCGTCCCAGCAGCACCTTGACCACCTCCGAAGACTGCAAGGAAGCCACCAGAAGGGCACAATGGGCCAAATTGCCCAGTTGCTCTTCAATACCCGACCTTTTATTGTCATCAGGTTCTCCATAAATCAATTGAAATCCCAGGTCATCGGGGTAGATCACCGTCACCTGCCCTGCGGTCCCGGCAATGGCACCGGAGACAAGGGGAATTTTCCGGGTTTGGGCCAAGTCCTGGAGTAAAAACCGATGGGCAATGGAGTCCAGACAATCCACCACCACCTGGGCATGCCCCATGATTTCCTGGGCATTTTCCCGGTTTAAAAAGGCATTAAAGGCGTTGACATTTACCGTGGAATTAATGGCAGCCACCCGTTCCCGGGCCACCTGGGCCTTGGGGACCCCCAGGTCTTTTTCCGAAGAAAGAAGTTGCCGGTTGAGGTTTGTTTCATCAAAACAATCCCCATCCACCAGATCCAGGGTTCCCACACCAATACGGGCAAGCATCTCCACCACACCGCCTCCCAGGCCCCCCAGACCCACCACGCAGACCCTGGCACTGGCAAGGCGTTCCTGTTCCTCCAGACTGATGGATTGAAAATTTTTTACATATCTTGGCAACACAGGCGTTTTCAAGTCTCACCCCCCCCCAACTGGTGGGAAAATACCCACCCGGTCATTATCTTTCAAAACATAGGAGAGTAACTCCCGTTTTCCATTAATAAAGATCAATTTTACATCTTCTTCAGGAATACCATACTTTGTCACCAGATCTATGACACAGGTGCCTTGGGAAACAGTCATTGTTTTGGGGGCATCGGGCAAAAATGATCTTAAGGTGGCAAATAAATTTAAATCAATGGATATCATAAAATCCTCCTAAATCAGGACTATATTAATTAATGATACATTTTCAAGGCTAATGTTTAAAAAAAACGACGGCAAGCTTGCCTTCCTGGCGTTATTGAGCAGTATCCATGCAAGAGCGGAACGTCCATAAATAATGCCAAAAATCCAAGCCTGGCACCTCCCCAACAGATGCCGATATAAAAATCATATCATCGCGTATTACCGGTTCGATGACGTTTACTTTATCCATTTAAAATGGTATAGACGCTAATCTGTCATTACAGATATTATGACATGGTTATTCAATTGTATGCAACGGAAAAAAAGAGGAAATAATGGGGCAGGCAGCCATGGAACCGATTACCATCAATAAATTTGCAGAAAATCTGGCAACCTTTGCCATCAACCGGGATGATCTAAAAGCGCTTCTGAATGCCATGCCCGCAGATGAAAGCGTTGATCTCAACTGCGTGGAATATGAACTTCAAATTTTAAAGATATTAAGTGTGGGATGGGGTATTTCTTTTTACATGAAAGAAGAACCCCTTAAGAAAAATCTCAACCAGATCTTCTGGAACAATATCCAGGAAATTGCTAAGAATATTTCCCAGGTCACCGCCACCACCACCGGGCAACAGGTTGACTATTTTGCCATTCTTAAAAAACGCATGGATGCGTATGTCGCCATCATGAAACAAAACACAACAGAAGGAACAGACCCCTCCTGGATAATGGGCCCGGCCTTTGCCGATACCTGCCAATGCCATGATGATGCGACCGTGATCCTCACCGGCACCAAATTGTTCACCATGACTCTTGGTGGTATCAAAGAATATCTCAATGCCGTGGACATTCAGCAGTCAACAACCGCCACCCCAGTAGGATAGCGGTTTTCCTGGAGGTTTCATCCACCCATGCGTCTTCTAAGCCCCACCCCCCGTCAACTGATCCGGGCCATCATCGGACTTAATGGAATCATGTTTCTGGCCTGCCTTGTTTTCAGTGGCCGGAACACAAACTTTTCCATCAATCCCTTTACCGCGTTTTCTCCGTCCACCAACACCTTGATTTTCATGGGAGCCACCGGCACCATTCCCATTAATCATTACCATGAATGGTGGTCATTGATCACGGCAAGCTGGCTCCATGGAAGTTTGTTGCACATAATTTTTAACATGACAGCCCTGGTACAGATCGGGCATCTGGTCATGGGGGCCTATGGGCTCCACCGGATGTTCATTATATATACCTTAAGCGGCATTGCTGGATTTTATCTATCCTATATTGCCGGGATCAGCGTCACCATTGGGGCATCGGCATCCATATGCGGTCTCATCGGGGCCACCCTTTATTTTGGAAAAACCAGGGGAGGTGCTTTTGGCCAGGCGGTTTACAAACAAACCATGGGATGGGTGTTCAGTCTTATTATCTTCGGACTTGCCATTCCCAGTATCAATAACTGGGGGCATGGGGGCGGGCTTATTGCCGGGATTGGTTTGGGATGGCTGCTGGGATACCATGAAACCCGGGAAGAAACCCGGTGGCATTACTTGATTTCCATGATTTTAATGGCCATTACCATTCTCTTTCTTTTATGGGTCATCATGTCAGCCATTTACCTGAACTTGTGAGGCGTTGTCAGGCGTGGTTACGAACGAGTATAACAACTTCTATTGAAAACTTACCCAATACCCATTTTTACTTTTTTTTCATTCGAGCATTGACAAATGCAAAACACAAACAATATTACCGCTGACATTATACAAATATCCCACAATGTAAAGGAGAGATCATGAAGGAAGATTTTAAGAAAATTTTATTTGCAACGGACCTGAGCAACAACTGCAGGCATGCCTTTGCCTATGCTGCAAATATGGCGGCCCGGTACGGGGGAGGGGTTACCCTTTTACACGTTTTGGAAAGCGTTCCTGAATCATTGGATTCAAGACTCAAGGGGCTGCTTGGCAAAGAGCAATGGGAAATGCTCCACAGTAAACATGAACATGATGCCAGGGCCACCCTCATCGGCAAAAAAAGTGAGTTGGCCACCATTCACCAAGCCCTTGGCACCTTTTCCGATGCGGCCCAGAGCGAAGGATGCAGATACGCCGTGGAAAATATCCTTGTCATAGATGGCCATGTGGTGGACACCATTCTGGAAACCGCCGAGGAAGAAGGGTGTGACCTCATTGTGCTTGGATCAAACAAAACCATGTTTACAGACTCAAAATCCCTTGGTCATCGTGCCAAAAGTATTTTAAAACGCTCCAGAATTCCGGTAATGATGATTCCGCCAGCAGATGAGTAAGCACCCTTCCCCACTATATGTTGATATTAGATGATCAAGTGGGAGAATTGTGTCAACATAAATAAAGTGTCATCTGGTGTCATGGCGGATGGTATGTCCACTACCGGGTAATTCAATTTCCGGTACACCATTGGGCCCTATATTGAGAATGGCCCATTGATTTGCACCACCGGCAAGCTGTCGGTGGTGTGATCTCAACTTTCCAAAATCAAAGGTTTCCAGGGCCGTCCTCAAGCCTTCAATCTCTCTTTCCAGCTCATCTGTAAGCCCTTGTTTCAGGCTCACTGACACCCGATGATTATATAATTTTTTTATCTGTGTTTCAATACAGTGAGCGTGGAGATCCAGTTTTATTTTTATCTCCATCAATGCATCCCTCCATTTATTGCATCTGTCTGCTCCGTTTTCATGGGGGGTCTCTCCTCCATATAGGAGTATGGCAGAGAAAAGACCACGATTAATTATGGAGAAATCAGAGCATACTGTGATTGTGGTAGTTAACTTTGGCGAAAGGGCCATTAATAAAGACTTTTTTTGACAAACCATTACAATTATAGTATCAAAACAATTACTTTGTGTCATCCAGACTTATTGCCTATGGAGATAAAGCCTTGTTTTTATGCAACTTAATGTTTAAATAGAGATGCTCTATGACCCAGTTTTTACAAAACCGGCCAGAAAAGGACTTGAACATCAAGTATCAGGAGGATGTGGTGGAACTGGATAAATTAGTAAGGTGCCCGGCAGACATGAAGTCATGTCAAATTTATGACGCCTATCTCCGTTTAAAAAAAGAGTGTGAACATCTTAGAGCCTTATCCATAAAAGATGAACTCACGGGATATTATAACTACTCATTTCTCATGAACACCCTGGACTGTGAAATGGAGCGAACAATGCGCTCCGCTCTTCCCACCAGTATTATCATGGTTGATATTGATTTTTTTAAAAAAATCAACGACCGATTCGGTCATGAATCCGGTAATAAAGCCCTTCGATGGGCCAGCAAAATTTTAAAAGAAAATATTCGAAAAATGGATTTTCCATGTAGATATGGTGGTGAAGAGTTTGTGTTTATTTTACCCAACGAAAAGCTTATCAGTGCCGTCAAAATGGCGGAAAGACTCCGACATAAGCTGGAAACAAGCCCCCTTATTTTAAAAAATCAGCCCGTTACTCTCACGGCAAGCTTTGGGGTGGAGGAATACAACGGGTACAAGAAGGACAATGCAGAGCAGTTCATTGAACGAGCAGATGCGTTTATGTATAAAGCCAAAAAAACAGGGCGTAACCGCACCTGTTATGATAAAAAGCGTTTGATCCCAGGATCCCGGCAAATTTCCATGGATGAACGAAAAGCACTTCTCCGCTGACCTTGCCAGCTATCCCCGATAAGTCTCTGGAATCCAACAAAAGCCTTATTTTTCACAATAACGGTCTTTTTTCATGTCTGCTACCTTTTGTTGCAGTATTTCATCAAAACTTTTTTTTTTAGCGTTCATATGGGGATGAGTCTCCCGGGTGGGTTTGTCCGGGGGATCTGCTTTAATTCTGGGAGCGGGCCAGGTGCCCCAGAGTCCTTCTACCTTTTGAAGCAAAGGCTTACCAATTTTTATACTCCAGTGAAACCAGGATAACCATGGGATAAAGCGTTTGTTTTGTTTAATCCCATGGTTAATGTCCGAAGTCTTTTTGTTGGATTGTAACTGTGTGCAGGCCACCTGATAAGCGATATTGATCTGGGTCATTTCAATTTCAGCCGCCTTCATTAACCTTGGATCATGGCCAAAACGATCTGGATGACATTGTTTTGCCTTGATTCTGTATTTTACCCTTGCCTTTTCCAGGGAATCCCCCGGCAGGATTCCCAGTAATTGATATGCTTTTTTCCTATCCATAAGTCCCCCCTACGCTTTTGCCGTATCCAAAGAGGGAGGTGTGGCGTTTTTTTTATCTTCATACATAGCCCGGTCAGCCCGGTGTAAGAGGGCTGTACTTGAATCCCCAGGCCTTGCCATGGAAAGCCCTGCGCTGATTTCAACTTTAATATTTGTTTTATGAGTATGAGAAATAAATTTTATGGTCTTTAATCGGGTTTTAAATCGATCAATACTGGCCTGAATATTTTCAGGATCCAGTCCATCCACCAGCACAACAAATTCATCCCCCCCATACCGGGCTACAAAATCCGATTGACGGAAATTCTTTTTTAAATTATCCGCAATAACTTTAAGGACTTTATCTCCTGCAACATGACTAAATGTATCATTTATCCACTTAAAGTAATTGACATCAATCATAATAAGGGCCAGCCTTCCCCCTTGAGACAAAGCGCTAATGGAACGATCCAATTCCAGGTCAAATGATTTGCGATTATGGACCTTTGTGAGTCCGTCGTAAAAAGCGGCCTGTTGAAATTCCTCTGCCTTGACAAATATTTTTTTGGCATCGGCCTGCACATCAACAATTTTCTTTTTTAATTGATTAATTTTTTCGTTGGCTTGTTTGAGTTGTTGATCTTCCGTCTTTTTTTTAAGGGCAATAATTTTTTTGATATTTCCCAATTTTTTGATCACTGCGGTTCTAAGATCGTTGATATTTTTTTTAAATTTAAACGCCTGGGTGATGGCGCCCATTTCTTCACCAATGGTTTCCTCAAAATTTTGAAATTTTTTGGCGTGAACATCGGTGTTAAATTCATTTTGAGTAAGCTGCTCAACCATTTGGACCTGTTTTAACAAATCCATAAATATCTCATTTATTGATATGAGATCCGTAAATATTTTTTGTTTTAATGCCACACTGTAACTGCTAAATGCTTCAACCTGCTGGCCAATCACCTCCATTGAAACATCTGGTCGAACTTCAATGCGAATAGCAGATGCCTTTTTTGCAAGATCCCCTTCCAGTGGATAAAATCCTTCCAAAAAAAAATAGGTCACCCGCCTGAGCATGCGCAGGGTTTCTGTAATTTGGTCTGTTAATGCGTCAATGTGGACATCATTATGGTCTGTCTGGGGTAATGCGGCCCCCCCGGATACCTCTTTTGCAAAAATATGTCTGCGTAGGATTGTTATAGATTTTTCTATGGATTCCCGGGGCAGGGAAATTTTTTCTCGCAGTAAGGATTTTATACAGTTAATTTCATCTGCATGCTCAGGAAATGATTCGGCAATCATGCCATAAGTGCTGATGATCCGCATCAGACATTGTTTTTCTTCAAACCATTTTTTTTGAAGCTCTGCTACATCTTTTTCTTGATAAACTTTTGGTGACATTTATTCATTATCCATATTACAATTTATGAATGAAAATTTTTAATCTGTGCAGTCAGTTTTTCATGGCTGGCACCGCTTATGACCCGTGTCAGCACATCGCTCCACCCGTGGGGATTATATCAACCATATCAATTTAAAGTGCTATCTTGACCTTACATGACGCACAGGTTATAGTAAATAGTTTATTATAGGTCTTGATCAGGGGACTATTGTTTTCCCAGAAAACAATTCCAACGGTTTGATCATGGGGTATACATGCTAATGGATAAGTCCAAAATAACATATCTATTTAAAAATTGGGAAACACTATTCCTTAACGGTAGCTTGTTCTGAAGTGGACAAATTATTTAAGACTGGTTCCTAAATAGACACTAAAAAAAGTACAAGACTTATATGGCACAAATCAACAAAGACGCAGCATACAAAAAAATTCATACCTACATTCTCCAGATGCCCAGTCTTTCCACCACTGCAGCAAAAGTCATGCAAATATGTAGCACATCCATGCCCTCTCCCAATGACCTTAACCGTGTTATTTCACTGGACCCTGTTCTCACGGGAAAGGTGCTGCAACTCATTAACTCGGCTTATTATGCACGGCGCAGCACCGTAACCTCCCTTACCCGGGCAATTATTATCCTTGGTATTAATACCATAAAAAATATTGTATTGAGTTCAGCCATTGTTAAATGCATAAACAGTTCCCCAGGGGAGAATGCCGTGGAGATGGATTTTTTTTGGACACACTCCATTCATGTGGGAGTTACGGCAAAATTAATAGCCAGGGAAATGGGGATTCCTCCAACGGAACAAGAGCTGTTTTTTCTGGCAGGTCTGATGCATGATCTTGGCAAGGTTCCCTTGATTCAACAGTTTTCTAAAATTTATTCACAAATCGTAAAAATATCAATAAACAGGCAAACAGATATTTGTCTCATTGAAAATGCCTTGTTAGGATTTACCCATTGTACGGCCGGAAAAATGATTGCTGAAAAATGGCAATTGGGTGATTCCATCAGAGAGGCATTGGCCTTTCACCATAACAACAGAAATAAGAACAAACCCAATGGTGAATTTGCCCCCATCATCGAATTGGCTGACATCTATTCAAATGCATGTAAAGCGGATAATCAACCCATAAACTGGGACAATTTATGGGACACAATATCCCCCTCATTCATGCCTCTTGTGGAAAAAATAGGCATCTCACTTGATACACTGGCTGAATTTAACCCCACTATTTCAGAAGAAATTAATAACGCCAAAACTTTTTTAAATTTAAATTGATTCCCTTGTTCAAAACTTTAGGGAGCAAAGGATAAAGAATGAAAATTAAATTCTGGGGGGTGCGTGGTTCCATTCCATGCCCGGGGATACATACCACCAAATATGGAGGTAACACGGCCTGTATTGAAATCCGCCTGGAAGATCCTGACCGCTTAATCATTCTGGATGCCGGTTCCGGTATCAGAGAATTGGGCAATGCGTTGATGGCCCGGCAGGACTCTTCCACCATGAACATAGAAATTTTTCTTTCCCACACCCATTGGGATCATATCATGGGTTTTCCTTTTTTTACCCCACTTTATATTCCAGGAACAAGTGTGAAGGTATACGGGCCCGTATCCTGTGGGGTCACCCCGTTGGAAAGTGTTGTGGGAGGCCAGCTCACTTATGAATATTTTCCCATTCGTCAGACAGAATTGGCAGCTGATATTACTTACGTTGAACTCAAGGAAGGGCGGTATGAACTGGGGAACGAAGTGGTGCTGAACGTACAATATCTGAATCATCCCAGCCTGTGTCTGGGATATCGGCTTGAATATCAAAATAAAGTGCTTTGTACCGCATATGACACAGAACCTTTTAGAAATATTTTCTGCACAGATCCAGACAATCCCGCCTATGATGTACAAATGGCCTTGGAAGGTGAAGAGGCCGTCCGTCAGGAAAACAAACGAGTGGAAAATTTTTTCCGCAATGCAGACCTTCTGATCCATGATGCACAATATACCCGCCACGAATACCTTTCCTCAAAAATTGGCTGGGGGCACAG